>JAPLKY010000253.1 GCA_026387805.1 Candidatus Krumholzibacteriia bacterium | reverse complement strand
TGGAACATCCCAGGATCGATCCATACTGGGCGCTCGCGGCAGAGTTTGCGCAGTGAACGAGTAGGGCAATCGGTGGGTGAAACTGGCTCCTGAGGTAGGACTTGAACCTACAACCCTCCGGTTAACGGCCGGACGCTCACGTGCCTGGCTTCTTTGGGCAGCGAATTCTGCATTCTGTCCGTCTTCGGCCGGGAATTTCTCTTGACACCCCCAGCCATAACCGGCTATTATTATTTCCAGTTAGGCTGGCAACCGGTAATTTTCAAAACCAGGAGCGACCCTATGATCGAAACAATTAGATCCATCATTCTCGATTTCCAGGAAGTCCGGCTGGAGACCGGAGTGCCCCGACGCTTACGCATCGAGACGGTTCGCGGCAAGGCCGCGGTCTGCATCGGAGTGCGCCGGAGCGGCAAATCGACGTACCTGTTCCAGATCATCCAACGCCTCAAGGATAGCGGCGTCCCGCGAGAGAACATACTGTACCTGAACTTCTTCGATGACCGCCTCCACAATCTGAGACAGGACAACCTCGGAATGATCACTGAAGCCTACTACTCGCTCTATCCGGAGAAGAAAAACGTCGAAACGGTTTATTGTTTCTTCGACGAGATTCAGGCGGTCCCCGGTTGGGAACCATTTGTGGACCGCTTGATGCGAACCGAAAAGTGCGAAGTGTATCTCACCGGCTCGTCGGCTCAGATGCTTTCAAAAGAGATCGCCACGCAGATGCGCGGCCGCGCGCTATCGTGGGAGATGTTCCCGTTCTCGTTCCGCGAATTCCTGGACTGGAAGGGAATCGACAGCGCGAGCACGCTATCAACAAAGAAGCGGCTCGTTGTGCAAAAAGCATTCGAGGAATACTGGGATACCGGCGGGTTCCCCGAAGTGGCCGGCCTCAGCAGAGACTTGCAAATCAAAATCCATCAGGAGTACTTCCACGCGATCCTCTTTCGGGATCTGGTCGAGCGCCACGATGTCTCCCATCCGAAGGCGGTGACCGATCTGGCACACTGGCTGGTGGACAACACGGCCTCACTGTATTCCGTCAATAACCTTACGGGGTACTTGAAATCGTTGGGCCACAAGGCCCCCAAGTCGGCGGTATCGAATTATCTCGAATGGTTCGAGGATGCCTATTTCCTGTTCACCGTGCGGATATTCGACGCGTCGCTCGCGCGCAGCAACACGAATCCGAAGAAGGTCTACTGCGTCGATCACGCATTGGTCGCCTCGGCATCGTCGGGGATTCTCGTAAACTCCGGGCATCTGCTGGAGAATCTGGTGTTCACCGCGCTTCGGCGCCTTCACCCGAAGATCTACTACTACAAGACGAAGACCGGTCGTGAGGTCGATTTCATTGTCACGCCGCGAAACCGCGTGCGGATGCTGATCCAGGTCTGTGAATCCCTGGCGGAGCCTCAAACACGGAAACGGGAGACGGCGGCTTTGAGCGAGGCAATGGCCGAGCTGAGCCTCAAGTCAGGAACCATCGTGACCAGAAGCGAAGACGAGCAGATCGATGTTGGCGGCAGAGCCATCAACGTTGTTCCGATTTGGCGCTTCTTGCTCGATTTGCCGGAATCGAAGGAATGAGCTGCGATGGATCTTCGCGGAGGAACAGAATCTGGCTCCTGAGGTAGGACTTGAACCTACAACCCTCCGGTTAACAGCCGGATGCTCTACCGATTGAGCTACTCAGGAGCAAGCGATATTCAATATTTTAAAAATGCAAGCGACGCCCGAAGGCATCGCTGAGTATCAATAATAGTGGGCGAAGGCCCCGATGTCAACGCCCAATATCTCTAACCCGCGCCGGCGCCCACGTCCCTCTATTGCCCCATAACCTTATGCAAATCTTCGAGTAAGAGCTCGGTCGGCGTCGTCACGGGAATGCTCCGCGGCTGCTCCCCACGCGCCTTCGCTTCCACGACGAAGCGGCGACGGATCATATCCATGAGCTGAATGCGGCAGAGCGGACACGCGGTCGCAACGACGTCGGGGCGCACCGCAGCGACCGCCTCCATTTTGACCTCGGCTATCGCGTCCGATGCGTCGCCATAGACGAATGTGAACGACCCGCCCCCCCCGCAGCAGCGATCGAAATCGCTCATCCTGATGTATCGGTACCCGGGGAGCAACCGAAGTATCGCTTCGCTCTGCCAGCCTACCCCCTGCCCTCTCTTGAGATGACATGGCTGATGATAGGTCACTATCGGAAGTGCCGCGCTCGGCGTGTTCGCGGGCGCCACGGGCGCCGCAGCACTCGCCGTGGCAGGCGCCCCGGCAGCAGCCGCCGCCCCCGCCGTTCCATCGAGCATCCCGCTCAAGCCGTCGCTCTCCTCGTGAAGATCGAGTAGCTCGGCGAGTAGCTCGTTGATGTCGCGGACCTTGCCCTGGACGTACTCTCGATACAGATCCTCCACCCTCGGATATTCCTGTTTCACCGTGCTGCGTCCCGGCACCCGGCGGAAGCTCTCCCGCTCCGCGTCCCATTCGATTTCGAAATAGCCGTCGTTCGTGAGATCGAAGATCCGGGGGAACTCCTCCTTCAGCATGAGGCCCCCTGAGGAGCACGTCGTGACGATCCAGTCGTACGCGTGTCCCTCGAAGCGCTCGAGAACCTCGGCCGCGGCCTTGCGTGCCCCGGCGATGTCCCCCGCGTAGTAGACGGGAGCCCCGCAGCACACCTGATTCTTCGGAGCGATGACGTCGACGCCGAGAATGTTGAGGAGCCGCGTCACGGCGAGCGCCTCCTCGGGGAAGAAATGATTCACCATGTGGCCGACGAAGAAGTACGCGCGCCTCCCGGCGGCGAGGTTTCTCCGGCGCGCTGCGGCGACGAGATCGAAGAGCTCCCCCGCCCCCGCAGCAGGCATCGCGACGGCGATATCGGACGCCTTATAGAGCTCCGGCCCCGAGCCGAGGAACGCCCTCTGCGCGGGAAGCGGCAGGAACCTCTCGCGCGGCCACCCGAAGAGCGGATAGAGAGCCGAGAGCGGGCTCCTGCCGCCGATTCCGTGCAGCGGCTTTCGCCGCGCGAGGCCGAAGGCCCGCATCATCGCGAAGAGCGCCGCGTCTGCGCCGCCGAGAGTTTTCAGCCCGAGCCGTTTGAGCAGGGGCAGTTTCCCCCGCCGCGCCATCTCGGCCCGCACCGCCATGACGATCTCGTCCGCGCGCATCCCCGACGGGCAGTTCTCCTCGCACGCCATGCAGTGGAGACAGTAGTCGAATACCTTGCGAACCTCGTCGTTCGAGAGATTCTCGCCGCGGAAAAACGCCTCCGCGATCTCGACCTTCCCCCGCGCCCCGGCCCATTCCTCGCGGTTCACCGAGAGAAGCGGGCACACCGACCGGCACGTGCCGCACCGGTTGCAGAGGAGCAGATCGTCCGTTATATCCTTTTTCGCGTCCCGGGTCGCCATAACGTCTCTTCTCCCTCGAACGAATCAGGGAAGCATGATGCCCCGAGGATCGAAAACGCGGTAGATCCTGCGATCGAGCTCCCCGGCCGCGGTCGATTCGGGAATGCGGCCGCCCCCGGTGAGCCCCGCGATCTCGTCCCTCGTCAGGCGCTTTCGGAATACGCTTCCATCCCGCATCTCGATCGATTCGACGCCGGCCGACGCGCCCGCCGCGCCGAGCTCACGCGCCGCGCTCGAGTCGGCCGAAAAATAGTAGTGGAACCGCGCCGGGAAGAAGCTCATGCGGCTCCAGAGGTCGTGCCGGTGCGCGGACACGAGCTCGATGCCGAGCGCCGTATGCAGGAGCGGCCGCCCCTTCTCCATGCTCTCGATCGCGAGCATGGGAAAATGCCGGTACGCCTCGAGGGCCGCCGGTTCGAGTCTCTCGGCGGGCGCCTCCGCCGGGGCCAGGGCCGAGACGGCCCCGAAAAGCGCTTCCTCCCGGTCGAGCACGGCCGATTGCAGCTCCCCAATGAGGTTCGCTCTCGCCGCGGCGCTCCCCGAGTAGGGAAACAGCTCCAGAGACGCGGGCGCGAACCTTCGGTGAATCTCCCCCGCGAGCGTCTCGAGGATCGAGCGGCTCCCCATGCACAGGAAATGGAACCGCGTGCCGGGGGCGGGGAGAAGCCTGAGCGTCGCCTTCGCGATCATCCCGCAGAGCCCGCCGCACCCCATGCGAAAGCCCGCGATATTGTAGCCCGTGACGTCCTTCACCGAGCGGGAGCCGGTCCTCACGATCTCCCCCTTCGGCGTCACGAGCTCGAGCGAAAGAACGTACTCGCGCAGGTTCCCGAAGCGTCCGTCGGTGGCGAAGACCTCCGCGCCCATGACGAGCTCGGCGATCGTGGCATTTCGCGTGAGAGCGTCCGGCTCGTGCGGGAAATAGAGCCCTGCCTTCCGCACCTCGTCGGCGAAGGCTCCGAACTTCACGCCGCCGCCGGCGACCGCGAGAAGATCGCTCCGCGAAATCTCATGAATCTCGCTCATTCCGTCGTGGCCGAGCAGCACGAGCGTCTGCGCCGCGCCGGCGGTTCCGATTTCCCAAACCGACGACGGAGCCGGTAAAGGTTCGATCCCGCCCGCCGGTCTGAACGGGCTCTCGACGATGCCCGCCCGGATCCTCCGCCCTGCAGCCGCGGCCGCGCTGCACGCGCGAAGGATCTCCGCCGCCTCCTGGGCGCTCCGCGGGGAAAAAAGGAGAGTGATTTCGTGCGTCACGTCAGGACCCCAGGTAACGCAGAATCAGCGTAATGCTCACGACGCTCGCGAGGGTGGAGGCGAGAATACCCACCGCGACGAGACGCGGCCGGCAGTTGTACTCCGTGGCGAAGACGATCGCATTGACCGCGGTCGGCATCGACGACTCCACGATGAGAACCTGGTTCATATTCGCGTTGAAATGGAAGAGCTGGATGATGCCGTACGAGACGACGAGCCCGCCGACGATCCTGATCGCGGCCGAGACGAGCCCGCCGCTGATGTCGCGCCTGAGCTCGACGGCGCCGCCTGGTCCGGGCTTGCACGTTCCCTCCGGGCGGACGCCCTCATGGTTCTCCCCGATCGAGAAAGCGGCCGTTCGCCCCGCGAGGCTCGCGCGCCACGCCGCCGATTCGAGCCAGATGCTCTCGAGCTGCATGCCGAGAAGAATGAGCCCGATCGGAATCGCCGAGGCGCCGAGCATATCGATCATCTTCATGAGCGGCGCGGGGGTAAGCGCGTGGAGATAGACGAGGAGCCGCGCGGCGACGATCGACCAGAGCAGCGGCGTCTTGAAGACGTTCGCGAGCGCCTCTTTCGAGCTCCCGTGCCCCGCGCTCGCGAGGAATATGCCGATCGTCGACTGCGTGATGGACGAGGCGACCATGTATATCGTCGCGTAGACGAGCCCCCAGTCGCCGAAGGCGAGCACGCAGACCGGAATGCCGTAGAAACCCGTGTTCATGAGAACGGAGGCGAGCGTCATCGCCTGGCGCTCCGCGCGGCCGCGCTTCATGGCGAATCCGATCCCGAGGGAGATCACGATGAGCACGGCCTCGAGGCATACGATGAAGAAGAGCACGCGAAGGATGAGCCCCGTGTCCGCCTCGGGCTTCGCGAGCGACATGAACGCGAGCGCAGGCGAGAGGACGTAAAGCTGGGCGCGCGAAAAGGTCTTGAGATCGACCTTTCCGAATCTTCTCAGGAGAAATCCCAGGAAAATGATGAAGAATACGGGGAGAATTACATTCGTCAGGACCAAGATTGCACTATACCGATGCCAGGGATGTTATTACTTCTTCCCCTTGGGCTTGTCCGCCGGCTTCGCCTTGGCCTTCTTCTCGCCCTCGGCCTTCGGCGCTTTCGGCTTCGCCGCGTGGGCGGCCTCGGCCTTCGGGGCCTCGCTCTGCGCCGCGCCTTCCGCCGGAGCCGCGGCCTCGGCGGACGCCGCATCCGCGGCGGCCTCGGGAGCGGCTTCCGCCGCAGGAGCCGGCTTTTCCTTGGCGGCGATCGCGGCGGGCATATCGAGCTTGTGGTAGGTCTTGCGCGACGTTTTCTTCTTCTTGCGCCCTTCCTCGTCCTTCTTGAGGAGCTCGAGAATCGACTTCGAGCCGCCGTCCCCGACGCGGACCGTGCCGAGTCTGATGATGCGCGTGTATCCGCCGGGCCGGTCGACGTAGCGCGGGGCGATCTCCGCGAAGAGCTTCCGTAGGACTTCAACGTCCTGTATCGTCCGGGCGACGTGCCGCCTTGAGGCGAGATCGCCTCTCCGCGCGTGCGTGATGAGCTTCTCGGCGAGGCGTCTCGCCTCTTTCGCTTTCGGCGTCGTCGTTTCGATCCGCTCGTGCTTGAAGAGCGAACCGACCATGTTGGCGAGCATCGCTTTTCTATGTTCAGCGGTAATGCCGAGTTTCCGCCCGTCGCGTCTGTGCCGCATTATTCCTTCTCCTCTTTTTCCTTCTTCTCTATCCTGTCGAGTTTCTTCTCAAGCTTCTTCTCTCCGCGCAGGATCGCGTCGATGTCCATCCCGAGCGAGAGGCCCATGCCCTCGAGGATATCGACGATCTCCTTGAGACTCTTCCGGCCGAAGTTGCGGTACTTGAGCATGTCCCCTTCGGTCTTGCGAACGAGCTCGCCGAGCGTACGGAGACTGGCCGCCTTGAGACAGTTGGACGAGCGAACCGAAAGCTCGAGCTCGTCGACGCTCCGGTTCAGGAGATCCTTCAACCGCTCGAGCTCCTGATCGACCTCTTCCACGACCTCTTCCGCCGGCTCCTCCTCGAAACGGATGAAGAACAGCATGTGGTCCTTGATGATCTTCGCCGCGTACCCGAGGGCGTCCTCCGGCGTCACGCTTCCGTTCGTCGCGATCTCGAGCGTGAGCGAATCGTAGTCGGTCCTCTGGGCGACGCGCGTGTTCTTCACGATATAGTTCACGTGCAGCACCGGGCTGAAGTTCGAATCCATCGGAACGAGCCCGATCTCGAAATCCTCGAGATTGTGCAGCTCGGACGGAACGTATCCGCGCCCGTGCCCGACGAGGATATCCATCTTGAGGTGCGTCTTCTCCGTGCACGTCGCGATCACGAGGTCCTTGTTCAGGATCTCGATCTCGGGATCCTCGGTGATCTCCCCCGCCGTGACCTCGCCCTTCTTCGTCACGTCGAGATGGATGAACTTCGGTTCGTCCCCGTGCATCCTCATGATCATCTGCTTGAGGTTGAGGACGATATCCGTTACGTCTTCCTTCACGCCCTTGATCGTGCTGAACTCGTGCTGGACGCTCGCGATCTTCACCGCCGTCACCGCGGCGCCCTGGATCGAGGAAAGAAGCGTACGACGAAGGGCATTGCCGATCGTGTTGCCGAATCCGCGCTCGAGCGGTTCGACCTTGAATCGCCCGAACGTCGGGGTCTGAGCGGATGCATCCGCGACAATCTCTTTCGGCATCAAAAGGTTACGCCATTTCATCTGCCAAATCCTCCTTGCACGGCCTGCTCACCATGCCGAAGGCGCCCCGACGGACCCGCCTCGCGGAATCCCCTGACGCTCCTCGACCCAAGTCCCCTTACTTGGAGTAGAGCTCCACGATGATGTTTTCCTCGATCGGAACCGGTATCATCTCGCGCGTCGGCGCCTCGAGATAGACTCCCTCGCGCTTGTCCACGTCGACCGATATGTAGGGAACGGTCCCCCGGCTTCCGTATTTCTTCAGGCTCTCCTCGACGACGAGGAGATTCCTGCTCTTCTCGCGCACCGTCACCCGGTCTCCCGGCTTGAGCTGGAAGGACGGCCGGTCCACGATGCGGCCATTAACCTCGAAATGCTTGTGCAGAACGAGCTGCCGCGCGGTCTCGCGGGACGGGGTGAACCCCATGCGGAAGACCATATTGTCGAGCCTCTGCTCGAGGAGCTTGAGCAGGTTCGCGCCCGTGACACCTTTCATCTTCACCGCACGGTAGTAGTAGTTGCGGAACTGCGCTTCGAGCAGCAGGTACATGCGGCGCAGCTTCTGCTTCTCTCTCAGCTGGTTGCGGTAGCTGCTCTTTCTGCTGTACCTCGTGCGTCCGTGCTCTCCCGGCGGATAGTTGCGCTTCTCGATCTCGCATTTGTCCGAATAGCAGCGGTCCCCCTTGAGGAACAGCTTCACGCCGTCCCTCCGGCACATTTTGCACTTGGCACCCAAGTATCTCGCCATGTAGTCGTTACCTCCTCAGAGCCTTTCTCGCTAGATTCTTCTGCGCTTCTTCGCGCGGCATCCGTTGTGCGGCACCGGCGTGCAATCCTTGATCGCCGAAACCTCGAGCCCGCTCGCGCGGAGCGACCTGATCGCCGCCTCGCGACCCGGGCCGGGACCCCGCACCCACGCCTCGACCTTCTTGACGCCGAGCCCCATCGCTTCGCGCGCGGCGGTTGCGGCGGCCTGCTGGGCGGCGAACGGCGTGCTCTTGCGCGAGCCTTTGTGTCCGAGCCTTCCCGGGCTCGACCAGGTGATGATATTGCCTTCCTTATCCGTTATGCTCACGATCGTGTTGTTGAACGTGGACTGGATATGGGCAATACCGTAGATATCAACCTTTTTGGCCTTCTTCTTGGAACCCCGTGGCTGAGCCAACGTAGTACCTCCCTTTGCTCGTGTGCCGGGCGGATGCGCTCTCGCACCCGGCCGGCCGCCCCATCATCATGCAGTGGTTTTTTTCCTCTTTGCACCGGGGCGGTTGCGCGGGCCCTTGCGGGTCCGTGCGTTCGTATGCGTGCGCTGGCAGCGCACCGGCAAACCCATCTTGTGACGCATTCCGCGGTATGAGCCGATCTCCATGAGCCGCTTGATATTCATCGTCACTTCGCTTCTGAGAGCGCCCTCGACCTTGAACTCGTTCTCGATGATATCCCTGATATGAACCGTTTGCTCCTCGGTGAGATCCCTGGTCCTCGTGCCGAGCGGCACACTGGCCTTCTTGCAGATCACCTTCGCGGTCGAGCGGCCGATCCCAAAGATATACGTCAAGGATATCTCGATATGTTTGTTATCGGGTATATCGATACCGACTATACGCGCCACGGAACACTCCTTTCACGAGCGCCGCACGGCTACCCGCTAGCCCTGCCGCTGCTTGTGTTTCGGGTTCTTGCAGATCACCCGGAGGACTCCCTTCCGACGGATGATCTTGCAGTATGGGCAAATCTTCTTGATTGAGCTGCGGACCTTCATGATTTCTCTTCCTTCGTCACTTGTACCGGTACGTGATCCTGCCTCGCGTCAGATCGTACGGGCTAAGCTCGACGGCCACCCGGTCCCCGGGAAGAATGCGTATGAAATGCATGCGCATCTTGCCCGAGACATGGGCGAGGATCACATGCTTGTTCTCGAGCTCCACCCGAAACATCGCATTGGGCAATGCCTCCACGACGGTGCCTTCCACCGCTATGCCCTTTTGCTTCGCCATTATTTCCTGTACCGCGCCTTCTTTCCGCCGAGGCTCCGGGCGCCTGCGGCACCGGCAATCTCCCCCCGCGCCCTCACCGGGTCATGATCACGGGGCCTTCGATCGTCACGGCCACCGTATCCTCGAAATGGGCGGACAGCTTTCTGTCCACCGTCACGAACGTCCAGTTATCCTTCAGCGTCAGCACGTCCGCCTTGCCCTCGTTCACCATGGGCTCGATCGCGAGCACCATTCCCCGAACGAGCACCGGCCCCCTCCCGGGGAGACCGAAGTTGGGAATCTGCGGATCCTCGTGCATCTGCCTTCCGATCCCGTGCCCCACGAGCGTCCGCACGATGCTGAACCCGTTGGATTCGGCGTGCTTCTGGATCGCGTGCGAGACGTCGGAGAGATGCTTTCCGTCCCTCGCCGCGTCGATGCCGAGGTCGAGGGCCTCCTTCGTGATCCGCATGAGCCGCCGGGCCTTCTCGCTCACTTCTCCGATCGGGTACGTGCGCGCCGCGTCGGAGTAGTAGCCGTTCCGCACGACGCCGACGTCGATCCCGACGATGTCCCCCTCCGCGAGCTTCCGCTCGCCGGGGATGCCGTGCACGACCTGCTCGTTCACCGAGGTGCAGATCGACGCGGGGAATCCCTGGTACCCCTTGAACGCGGGCGTGGCGCCCCGCGCTCGAATGAACTCTTCGGCGATCCTGTCGAGCTCTCGGGTTTCGACGCCCGGACCGAGCGTCTCTTCGAGCTTCGCGAAGCACTCGACGAGGATCTCGCCGCTCCGCCGGATGAGATCCAGCTCCGGCTGATTCCGTATCGCTATCATTTCAAAACGCGGCGTATCTCCGCGAATATCTCCTCGATGTCTCCGGCGCCGTTCACCGTGACGAGGCCGCCCCGTTTCCGGAAGAATTCGATGACGGGCGCGGTCTGCTCCTTGTAGACCGCGAGGCGCCTGCGAACCGTGTTTTCCTCGTCGTCGGGACGTTTGACGAGGGGGCCGCCGCACGCGTCGCACACTCCGGCCGTCTTCGTCTTGATCGAATCGAGATTGTAGACCGCCTTGCACGCCGGGCACACGCGGCGCTTCGAGAGCCTCCGCACGATGAGCTCGGAATCGACGTCGATGTCGAGCACGGAGTCGATCTTCTCGCCGCGCTCCCCGAGCATCTTCGTGAGCATCTCGGCCTGCACGAGGTTTCGCGGAAAACCGTCCATGATCCAGCCCGTATCCTTGGACGCGTCGAGCGCCTCGCCGATGAGACCGAAAATGATCTCGTCCGATACGAGAAGCCCGCGCTTCATGTAGGTCTCCGCCTCGACGCCGAGATCGGACTTGCGCGCCACGGCGTCGCGGAGCATGTCCCCCGTCGACAGGTGCGCGAGACCGAGCTCGCGCGCGATGCGCGCCGCCTGCGTTCCCTTGCCGGAGCCCGGGGGGCCCAATATGACGATATGCGTGCGAGCCACGCCTGGAACCTCCTAGAACCGTCTGCCCTGCAGATGTCCCTTCTTCATGAATCCGTCGTAGTGCCTCATCAGGAGGTGCGTCTCGATCTGCTGGAGCGTGTCGAGCATCACGCCGACCACGATGAGGAGTCCCGTGCCGCCGAAGTAGAACGGCAGCTTGCCCTGCTTGATCAGAACGTCGGGCAGAACCGCGATGAACGCGAGGAAGATCGCTCCCGGAAGCGTCACGCGGGTGAGTATCCGGTCTATGTAATCGCTCGTACGCTTTCCGGGGCGGATGCCCGGAATGAATCCGCCGTACTTCTGCATGTTCTCGGCGAGATCGACGGGGTTCAGGATGATCGCCGTATAGAAGTACGTGAAGAAGATGATGATGATGGCGTAAAGCGAGTTGTAGAGCAGCCCGTAGGGGCTCAGGGCCGACATGATGGCCCCCATGAACTCGTTTTCCCTGAAGAACGCCGCGATCGTGCTCGGGAACATCATGATCGACTGCGCAAAGATGATCGGAATGACGCCCGCCGTGTTGACGCGGAGCGGAATGTACTGGGCCTTGCCCCCATAGACGCGCCGCCCGACGATGCGCTTCGCGTACTGGACCGGGATGCGGCGCTGCCCCTGCGTGATGAGAATGACGCCCGCGATCACGACCACCATGATGAGAATGAGAAGCACGAGTCTGAGCGGCGAGAGCGTGCCGATCTGAATGGCACGCCACGTATCGAGGACGTCGCCGGGATACCTCGCGATGATGCCGATCATGATGATGAGCGATGATCGAGAGGGCGACCGTTCCGTACCGGGTATACTGCGTGATCTTCTTCCGCCCTTCCTCCCCCTCCTTGGCGAGCTTCTCGAAGTACGGGATAACGGCCTGCAGCAGCTGGATGATGATCGACGCGCTGATGTACGGCATGATGCCGAGCGCGAAGATCGTCACGCGGCTGAAGTTCCCTCCCGCGAAGAGGTCGTACAGCGCGAAGATCGTGCCCTGCTGGCTCGCGAAGTACGCCTTGAGCGCCGCCGGGTTCACCATCGGCGTCGTGATATGGCCGCCGATCCGGTACACGATGAGCAGCCCCATCGTGAAGAAGATCCGCCTCTTGAGCTCGGGAATGCTGAATATATCCTGAAGCTTCTTAAACATTACTCTTTCTCCCGATTGTCAGTCCCCGGCACGCGTTCGCCCGAAAGAAGACGAATCGTTCCGCCGGCCTTGGCGATAGCCTCCGCGGCCGTAAGGCTCACCGCGTCGACCTCGACGTCGAGAGCCACGGATAACGCTCCCCGCCCGAGGATCTTCACCGGATCCGCGGCCTTCCGCACGAGACCCGCCTCGACGAGGACGCCGCGGTTGATCTTCGAGCCCGCCGCGAACGCGTTCAGGGAATCGAGGTTCACGACCTGGTAATGGGTCTTGAAGATATTGACGAATCCCCGCTTCGGAATGCGCCGCTGGAGCGGCATCTGCCCGCCTTCGAACCATGCGGGGATGCTGCCGCCCGAGCGCGCCTTCTGGCCTTTGCAACCGCGCGTTGAATACCGTCCGTGTCCCGAACCGGGGCCGCACCCGACCCGCTTGCTCTTCTTCGTTGCGCCCTTGGCGGATTTGACTTCGCTCAGCTTCATTGTATCTAGCTCCTTGTCGTTCCCTTATCGAGGACCGTGTATCCCGGCCCCTTCTTCCGACGAACCTTGACGTCCTTTTCGTCCAGCTCTTCCCAGATCACGAGGTGCTGCACCCGGTGGATCATTCCCCGGATCGCCGGCGAGTCCTTCTTGTAGAGCGTATGGTAGTTCTTCGTGAAGCCAAGAGCCTCCATGACGGGACGGTGCTTGTCGTAGAGAGAGTTGATGACGCTCTTGACCTGCGTTATTTTCAACATCTTCGCCATATCATTTCCTCGCTGTCAGTCGTTCGCCCGGCGCGGATCGCTTCACTCGGCGGCGCCCTTCTCTTCCTTCTTCCCGAATAGCTTCGTGATACTGATGCCGCGGCGGTTCGCCACGTCGCGCGCGCTCCGGATACTTCTCAGCCCCGCCATCGTCGCCTTCACCATGTTGTGCGGGTTGTTCGATCCGAGCGACTTCGTGAGAATGTCCTTCACGCCCGCCACCTCGAGCACGGCCCGCACGGCGCCGCCGGCGATGACGCCCGTACCGGGGGAAGCCGGTTTCATGAGCACGCGCGAGGCGCCGAATATCCCCATCACCTGGTAGGGTATGGAACCGCCCTGCATCGGAACGCGGAGCATGTCCTTCTTGGCCGCTTCCGTCGCTTTGCGAATGGCGTCCGAGATCTCGTTCGCCTTGCCGAGTCCGATCCCGACCTTGCCCATGCCGTCACCGACGGCGACGAGAGCGTTGAAGCTGAACCGGCGCCCTCCCTTGACGACTTTCGCGACCCTGTTGATATGAATCGTCTGTTCGAGAAATTCGGGAGCCATGTCGCCGCCCGCGTCTCGAGGCGATCGGCCGTCTCTCGGCCCCCGGCGGTCCCTCGAATCTCTCGATCCTCTTGAATCTCTGTTTTCTGATCCGTTCACCAGTACACCCCCACGGGTGAGTTGCGGCGCCCGATCGGGACGCGCGCGTGTTAGATTAGAACTCGAGTCCGCCTTCCCTTGCGGCCTTCGCCAAGGCGGCGACTCTTCCATGATAGAGATATCCGCCGCGGTCGAACGCGACGGCCTTGATTCCCTTTTCGATCGCCGCTATCGCGATCGCCTTGCCGACGGCGAAGGAGCGCCTCATCTTGAGGCTCTTCGGCGGGGCCGGCTTCTTTGCGCCCTTGCCTTCCTTCCCCTTTTCCCCCTTCTCGGGCTTTTCGGCCTTCTCGGGGGCCTTCTCGGGTGCCGCCGGAACGGGCGGCAGCTCGAGCTTGAGACTCGACGCCGCGGCGAGCGTGCGTCCCGAATCGTCATCGATGATCTGCGCGTAGATATGGTTGAGACTTCTGAACACACACAGCCTCGGCCGCGCCGCCGTGCCATGCACCTGTTTCCGCACGCGCTCGTGCCGTCTCAACCTGCCGTGTCTCTTCTCTTGATTGACGTCTCTTTTCACCTGTCCAGACTCCCTCTCGTCTTACGTGCCGGTTCCGACGGCTGCCTTGCCGGCCTTGTGCTTGACCACTTCGCCCGCGTACCGGACCCCTTTTCCCTTGTACGGCTCGGGCGGCCTGAATTTGCGGATCTCGGCCGCCGTCTGGCCGATCTTCTCCTTGTCGATCCCCGTTATCGTGATCTTCTTCGGATCGACAACCGTGATGGTGACCCCCTCGCGCGGCTCGTACCGGATCAGATGGGCGAACCCGAGGCTCAGCACGAGCGTCTTTCCCTTGAGCTCGGCGCGGTATTCGACCCCTTCGATCTCGAGCTTCTTCTCGTATCCCTGGGATACGCCGTGCACCATGTTCGCGACGAGGGTCCTCGTTAGGCCGTGGAGCGATCGATGCAGTTTCGAATCGCTCGGACGCTTCACGGTGACCGTGCCCTCCCCGACCTCGATGATCATGTCGGGATGGAGCGCGCGGGTGAGCTCACCCTTGGGCCCCTTGATCTTTATCACGTTGCCCGACACCTCGGTTGTGACGTCCGCCGGGATCGGCACCGGATATTTTCCCACTCGTGACATATCGACTTTCTACCTCCGTCGCTTCCCGCCCAGAGTCCCGGGAAGCCTGTCGCCCCCGCTCGCCGGCGCGCGCCCGGTTACCAGATATGGCAAAGAACCTCTCCGCCGACGCCGAGAGCGTGGCACTCCTTGTCCGTCATGAGCCCCTTCGAGGTCGAGATGACGGCGATGCCGAAGCCGCCCATCACGCGCGGTATCTTGTCCTTCGGGACGTACACGCGGCGGCTCGTGAGACTCACGCGCCGCAATCCCTCGATCGCGCACACGCGCCGCTCGTCGTATTTGTAATAGATCCTGAGCGTCCCCTGCTTGCTGTCGTCGATGTACTTCACGTTCTTCACGTACCCGTTATCGAGAAGGATCTTCGCGATCCCGGCCTTGATACGGGAAGCCGGAACGTCGATGTGCGCCATTTTCGCCTTTTTCCCGTTGCGCAGACGGACAATCATGTCGGCTATCGGATCGGTCATCATTTCGCCATCACCTCAAACTCTCCCTCGTGAATCGCCATGAGCCGCGAACCTACCAGCTCGCCTTCGTGTTGCCCGGGATCTTCCCCTCGAGCGCGAGCTCGCGGAAACATATGCGGCAGACGCCGAAATTTCGCATATACGCCCGCGGGCGTCCGCACCTGCTGCACCTGAAATATGCCCTCACCTTGAATTTCGGCGGTCTCTTCGCTTTCGCTATCAAGCACTTCTTCGCCACGGATTCTCCCTTTCCTCCGTATCAGGTCTGGCGGAGCGGCATGCCGAGGAGCAGGATGAGCTCTTTCGCTTCCTCGTCCGTCTTCGCCGTCGTTACAATCGTGACATCCATGCCCATGACCTTCAGTATCTTGTCGTAATCGATCTCGGGAAATATGATGTGCTCCTTCACGCCGAAGGAGTAGTTGCCCCGTCCGTCGAAGCTCCGCGGGCTCAGGCCCCGGAAATCCCTGATTCGCGGGATCGCAACGTTGACGAGACGATCGAAAAATTCGAACATGCGCACGTGCCGCAGCGTGACGAAGCAGCCGATCGGCATACCCGCCCGCAGCTTGAACCCCGCGATGGCGGCCTTTGCCTTCGAGATCGCCGGCCGCTGCCCCGCGATCGAGGTCAGATCCTTCACCGCGGCCTCGAGGATCTTCGCGTCGGTGATCGCGTCGCCGACGCCCATATTGATCACGATCTTCTCGAGACGGGGCACCTGGTTGATGTTCTTGTAACCGAACTTCTTCATCATCTCCGGCACTGCTTTTTCGAGGTACCGGCGTTTGATATTCGGCATGTATTCCGTATTCGCCATCACGTTCACCGTTTCCGTTTCTCCGTTCCCGTTTCGGACGCGCCGCTCGCCGTCCGGGCGTCGTCACGCCTCGTCAGTTCTGATCGCTCAACATCTCCTGGCATTTCTTGCACTTGCGCGCCTTGCTCCCGTCGCCGAGAATGATGACGGACGTCCTCGTCGGCTTGCCGCACTTCGGACACACGAGCATCACGTCGGAGATATGGATGGGAGCTTCCTTCTCCACGATGCCCCCCTGCTGTCCTCCCCCCCGGCCTTGCTGCTTCCGCGTATGTCTCTTGATGAGGTGGATCTTCTCGACGATTACGCGGCCGGCTTCGGGGAACACCTTGAGCACCTTGCCTTCCGAACCCTTGGCGTTGCCCGAGATTACCTTTACGAGATCGTTCTTCTTGATTTTCATTGTGGCTTCCCGTTTCCTTAAATGACTTCCGGGGCCAGGGAGACGATCTTCATGAACTTCTTCTCCCTGAGCTCGCGCGCCACCGGCCCGAAGATTCGCGTGCCGATCGGCTCCTTTTGATCGTTGATGAGCACCGCCGCGTTCTGGTCGAAGCGGATATAGGTGCCGTCCTTCCTTCTCAGCTCCTTGCGGGTTCTCACGACCACGCACTTGACGACCTGCCCTTTCTTGATCGCCGAGCCCGGGATCGCCATTTTGACGTTGGCGGCGATGATGTCGCCGATGCCCGCGTACCGCCGCTTCGATCCGCCCATCACACGGATGCAGCGGACGCTCTTCGCGCCGGAATTGTCGGCGACCACCAACATGGTATACGTCTGTATCATCGTCGTGTACTCCTACTTCGCCTTCTCCAGAATCTCAACGACCCGCCAGCGTTTCATCTTGCTGATCGGCCGCGTGGACATAACCTTCACGAGGTCGCCGGCGTGGGCCGCGCGCTCCTCGTCATGGGCGTAGATCTTCGCCGTGCGCTTTATCATCTTCTTGTACAGCGGATGCTGGAAGATGCGCTCGACCGAAACCGCGATCGTCTTGTTCATCGAATCGCTCACCACGCGCCCGACAATGGTTTTTCTGGGCTTTCTTGTCTCCATCTTCACTCCTCGTGCCCGCTCTGCGCGCCGGGCGCTACGCCGGTCTGGATCTTCTCGTTAATGACCGTCTTGATCCGCGCGAGGTCCCGTCGCGCAATGCGTGCCTTGAGCGGGTTGTCGAGCCGCTTCAGGGCAAGCTGGATCTTCATTCGGGAAAGCTCCTCGGAGAGCTCCTCCTCGCGGACCTTGAGCTCGTCGAGATTCATCTCTCTCAGTTCCGTTACCTTCATGCTTCAAACCGTCCGAATTAGTGAAATCCTCTTTGGTATCTCCGCGCCGCCGGGCGCCGGTCTCAGCCGGTCACCTTCCCGGTCGCCACCCTGCGCACGAACTTCGTCTTCATCGGAAGCTTCGAGGAGGCGAGCTCCATCGCGCGGCGCGCCTCGTCGAGATCCACGCCCTCGAGCTCGAACAGGATGCGCCCCGGCTTCACGACCGCCACCCAGTACTCGGGCGCTCCCTTGCCCTTGCCCATACGGGTCTCCGCCGGCTTCACCGTCACCGGCTTATCGGGGAAAATGCGGATCCAGAGCTTGCCCGAACGCCTGATGTGGCGCATGATCGCTACGCGCGCCGCCTCGATCTGGCGATTCGTGACCCATGCGGGGTCCTCGGACTGGAGTCCGTACGTACCGAAGTCGATGCTCGCGCCCCGGGTCGCCATGCCGCGCCTCCGGCCCCTCTGCTGCTTGCGGTACTTCGTTTTTTTCGGCATCAACATGACATATCAACCCCTTGTGCAATCTTCATCAGCGCTGCCGGGAGCTTTCGTCTATGATCGCGGCTTCGCTCATCTGGCGCCTGAAATCCTTCGGGAACAGCTCTCCGAGATAGATCCAGACCTTCACGCCGACCGCCCCGTACGTCGTGAACGCGGTGGCCCGGGCGAAATCGATCTCGGCGCGAAGCGTATGGAGCGGAACGCGTCCGTCCATGTACCCTTCGACGCGGGACATCTCGGCGCCGCCGAGGCGGCCCGAAGTCTTTATCTTGATTCCGTGCGCGCCCATGCGCATCGCGGAGCCGATTGCCTTCTTCATCGCGCGGCGATACGAGACGCGCTGCTCGATCTGGCCGGCGATGTGCTCGGCGACGAGCTGCGCGTTGAGCTCGGGACGCTTGACCTCGCGGATATCGATCTGGACGTCCTTCATCGTGAGATGGCAGAGCTCCTCGCTCAGGAAATCGACCTCGGCGCCCTTCCGCCCGATCACCATGCCCGGCCGCGCGGTGTGGATATGCACGCGCACCTTGTCGCCGCGCCGCTCGATCTCCGTCTTCGAGACGCCCGCTCGCGCGAGACGCTTCTTGATATATTTGCGGATCGTTACGTCCTCTTCCAGCCAGTGCGCGAAATTTTTGGTCGCGAACCACTTGGAATCCCACGCCCGGTTGATTCCGAGTCTCAACCCTATGGGATTAGTCTTCTGACCCAAAAGTGCCTCCTCGTG
>JAPLKY010000164.1 GCA_026387805.1 Candidatus Krumholzibacteriia bacterium | reverse complement strand
CATGCCGTATTTTCCGAAGTCGTCGACGAGACGCTCCTTGATCTCGACGGCGAGCTCGTCGTAGATGCGCGGGAGATCGAAGATCGTATCGAGCTTTTCGCCGAATAGGTCGTTGATGCGCGCGACGATCACGTCGCGGAGGTAGTCGCCGATCATCTCGCTCGTATAGGAGCCTTGCGTGCCGACGACCTTGTTGATGAAGAGCTGCGGTTCGACGACGGTGAAGGTGTACACGCCGAACGCGCGCAGGCGCACGAGGCCGAGCTTCGAGTCCTTGAAGGCGACGGGATCTTTCGTTCCCCATTTCTGGTTGATGAATACCTTCCGGTTCACGAAAAAGACCTCCGCCCTGAACGGGCTCTTGAATCCCCACGGGAGCGAGAGGGCCTTCGTGAGGATCGGGAGGTTCTTCGTGACGAGGGTATGGCGGCCGGGCCCGAAAACGTCGAGCCCTTTGCCGTCCTTGAAGAAGACCGCGCTCTGGTTGTCGCGGACGACGAGCTGCGCGCCGATCTTGATCTCGGCGGAACCCTCGGGGGGTATGCGGTGAACGATCTCTTCGCCCGAAAGATCGAACCATTCCAAAAGTTCCATGAACTGCGACATACGGCCCTCCCGTCAAAAGCGTCCTATGTCCTTAAATATCAATAAGTTAGTATATTCTTCGGATCATGCCGAATTAGTGCAAAGGTAATGCCAAAGGTCACAATTTCTTTTCGGGAAACGGAATGTCCGCTATACTGCCGCGGGGCGCATCGGGCGGGGCCGCCCCGCCACAAGGGGTTTGTCATTGAAAGGAGCGCGGCATGGGCATTTTCGCCACGTTCGGAATCGGAATCATCTTCGCGTTCATTCTCATGGTGATCATCGGCGGCTTTCTCATGTGGGTCGCCGCGAAGATCGCGAGGGTCGAGAAATCGAGCTTCGCCCGGGCGATGGCCGCGGCGGTGGCGGCGTCGTTTATCGAGATCTTCGTCGCTTTTCTTTTCAACCTCATCCCGGTCTTCGGCAATCTGTTCGGTTTCATCCTCGGGCTCGTCATCGCCATTCTGGTCATCAAGGGGGTTTTCCGAACGAGCTTCGGGAAGGCTCTCCTCGTTTGGATTTTCAACCTCGCTGCGGCCTTCGTCGCGCTCGCCCTCGCCGCGATGATCATGGCGAGCTCGTTCCTGCTGTCGCGGGGGATCTGAGCGCCCTGACAATGCCCGGATTGCCGCCGATGTATGATTACGGCCGCCGACCGCGGGGCTCGCGGCGAATCAATCACTTTACAGGGCGGTTTCTGTCATTTACTGTAGCTCCTCGAACATGAAGCTCAAGGTGTGTATTATTCTGCCCAAGCTGCAGATCGGCGGCGCCGAGATGCACGTCCTTTCCCTCCTGAAAGAGATCGATCCCTCGCGGTTCGCGGTTTCGCTGATGTGCCTCAACCCGGGGGACGACCGGATGGAAGAGGAGGCGAGGCGTTACGTCGAGTCGTTCGTGACGATGGGTTTTCGCATAAGGCGATGCCCCGTTTCTCTCGCGAAGATGGCAAAATTTCTCAAGGCGGGCCGGTTCGACGTCGTCCACTGCCATCTGCCGCCCGCGGATTCGATCGGGCGTCTCGCCGGATGGCTCGCCGGGGTGCCGGTGATTCTAACGACCGAGCACGGAAAATTCCTCTGGAAACCCTGGTACTACCTCGTAATGGAGAGAATGCTCGGTGCGATCACCGATGCGCGGATCTGCGTGAGCCGCGATATCATGGAAATCCGGAGGCGGCGCGAGGGAACGCCCGAGCGCAAGCTCGTCTTTATCCCGAACGCGGTCGATACCGCCCGGTTCAGGAAGCCGTCGCGCGATCGCGCGACGGTCGCCGCGGAGTTCGGGTGGGATCCCGCGCAGCCCCTTGTCATCGCCGTCGGGCGCCTCGAGCCGGAGAAGAACTACGAGCTTCTCGTTCGGGCGATCGATCGGCTCCGCGCGCGTTTCCCTTCGATCAGGTGTCTCCTCGTCGGGGATGGGAGGTGCCGCGCGGCGCTCGCGAGCCTCGTCGATTCGCTCGGGCTCGCCTCCCGCGTAACGCTCACCGGCGCGCGCGCCGACATCCCCGACCTCCTCGGCGCCGCGGACGTCTTCGTTCTGTCGTCGCTCAAGGAAGGGCTCCCCGTGTCGCTCCTCGAAGCGATGGCGGCGGGCAGAGGGATCGTCGCGACGTCGGTCGGCGGAATCCCCGAAACGATACGCGACGGCGAGAGCGGGCTCCTGGTGCCGTCAGGGGATCTCGAAGCGCTCGCCGGAGGAATCGGGAGGCTCCTCGCCGACGGCGAGCTCAGGGCTCGACTGGGACGCTCCGCCCTCGCCGAGGTGGAAAGGGGCTATGACGCAGGAAGGATCGTGGATCGCATCGAGAGTCTCTACGAGGAGACGTACCGCAGGAAGGTGAAGAGCTAAATGGGAGCGGCGCCGCGTGCGATACCGGTCATCATGTACCATAACGTCGGCCGCGACTATCCCGGCTGGCCGTGGAATTTCCTCGTGACCCCGCTCGACGTTTTCGAAGGGCACATGCGCATCCTCAAGGAGCGGGGGTGGACGACCATCACCCTCGCCGAGCTCCACGCCCACGTGGCGAGCGGCGCGAGCGTTCCGGAAAAGCCGATCGTTCTCACGTTCGACGACGGCTATCGCGACAACTACGTCCACGCGTTTCCGATACTCAAGAAGTACGGCCACCGCGCGGTCATATGGATGAGCACCGATTTCGTCGATCCGCGCGACGATTGTCCGCCGACGCTCGAGGACGTATGGGCTGGCCGGATCCCGATGGACGGGCTCGACGCCCGCGGCTATCTCTCCTGGGCCGAAATGCGGCGCATGGTCGCGAGCGGCCTCGTCGATATCCAGAGCCACGCGAAAACGCACACGTGGTATTTCGACGGACCCGAGATCGTCGATTTCCACCGCCCCGACGGCGTGGAAGGCTATCGCGCGCCGCTGTGGCTCGCGTGGAACGAATATCCGGGCGAGAAATACCGATCGATGCACGAGCGGATGGAGAAGAGGATCCCGTACGGCCGGCCGATAT
Source organism: Candidatus Krumholzibacteriia bacterium (assembly GCA_026387805.1). GTDB lineage: Bacteria > Krumholzibacteriota > Krumholzibacteriia > Krumholzibacteriales > Krumholzibacteriaceae > SSS58A. The sequence continues at coordinate 1,473 of JAPLKY010000164.1, read as the reverse complement.
ACCGATCCGGCAAATCGCTCGGCGTCCGCCGCTATTTCGAGGATGCCGGGCTCGCGAGCCGTCTCGTCGCGTTCGCGGCGGAGAACGGCCGCGACGAGTTCTTCTCCCGCGGCGGTTGGCGGGAGAGACTCGAAGCGGTCGCGAGGGAATACGGCCCGCGCGCCGATCGCTTCGAAACGCAGGAAGAGCACCGTGCCCGCGTGAGAGCTGAGCTCGTCGAATCGCGCGAAACGATCGAGGCGGCCCTCGGTACCAAGGTGCGTTTCCTCTGCTGGCCCGGCGGCGTTCACGGCGAGGAAGTCCGCGCGATGGCCGGGGAAGCGGGCTATCTCGCCACGACGACTCTCTTCGAGGATCCCGTGAAGAAGAACGTCTCCGGCGAGGATCCGCGCGAGATCAACAGGATCGGGAGCGGCTCACCGTGGATGTGGCGGGGAAAGATCATCAAGAACACCGGTCCGGAGTTCTTCGTCGCCGCGTTCGATCTGTTCGCGGGAAAGAGATTTTCGATTTGGAAATACCGATGCTATAAGCTACTATACGCGCTGCGGTATTGCCTAACGGGCGACCGATGACGCGCGCATGAGAAAGGACGACATGCTCCCGCCTCTGTATCCGCCTCTCGTCAGAAACGTGATCTACCCCGCCTACCGCGGATTGAGGGGGGACCGGCTCATCTCGTACCTCGAGGAGCTCGAAAGGAACCAGTGGCTCTCGCCGGAAGAGATCGAGGAGATCCGGTGGCGGCGCGTCGAGCAGTATCTGCGGCAGATCACGGTCCACGTGCCGTACTATCGCGAGCTCTTCGAACGGGAAGGGCTCCGCGTCGAGGATATCCAGAGCCCCGGCGATTTCCGGAAGATTCCGTTCCTCACGAAGGAGGACGTCCGCGGGGCGAAGGACCGTATCGTAACGAAGGATCCCATGCGGAGGGGCGCGCCCTCGAATACCGGCGGATCGACCGGGGAGCCGCTCTACTTCCATACGGACGTCGCATCCGGGCCGCTGCGGCGAGCGAACGCGCTCCGCGGGATGCGGTGGGCGGGCATCGACATCGGCGACCGGCAGGCGGTCGTCTGGGGTTTCCACCTCGACCGGCCCTTCAGGGAGCGTTTCGCGGCCGCCGTGAAGGACTATTTCAACAACATCCGCTACGTTTCCTCCTTCGATATGTCGGACGAGGCGATGGAGCGCTACGCGCGGATGATGGCCTCGTTCAAACCCGACCTCATTCTCGGCTACCCTTCGGCGGTGGCGAGATTCAGCTCGAACGCTTTCACCGTTTGCGACGGATCGAGCGTGATTTCCAGCCGCCCCGCGGGCAACTTCGTTGGCGTCGCACCATCGTAAGGGCCGTCCCAATCGCCGCCGGCTTTCCACGTCCGTTGCTTCCACCAACCCGATTCCGCGTGTGGACGTTCGTCCCACAGATCCCCACGGTCAAGCGACAAGCGGATCGTGTTCCCCTCGCCC
>JAPLKY010000409.1 GCA_026387805.1 Candidatus Krumholzibacteriia bacterium | reverse complement strand
CTCCGCTCGATGAGATCGCGGACACCCGCCTTCTGAAACAGAATATCGCGCGGCTTGGCGACCTTGAAGAGATCGGTGATGATCCGGTTGAGCCGATCGACTTCGGCGAGGATGAAGGAGATGTTTTCGCGATGCTCCGCGCTGAGCCCCTGCGAGCGGTTGATGTACTGTATGCCCGCGGCGATACCGGTAAGGGGATTCCTGATCTCGTGGGCGACCGCGGACGTGAAGCGCCCGAGGACGGCGAGCCGGTCGAGATAGCGTATCTCCTCCTCCATCCGCTTGATCTCGCTCATATCGATGAACTCGATGATGGCGCCCTGCACCTCGCCGTCCTCTCCCGACAGCGCGGACGCCGTCAGTCTGACCGGTATATGAATGCCGTCCTTGCGCCGGAGATAGCCGTCGAGGTACGTGAGCGGCGATCCGCTCTCGAGCACCGGGAACAGGAGCGATTCCTTCGCCCCGCCGGCAATCTCTCCGATGATGACGTCGTCGATTCTCAGACTCCGTATCTGCCGTTGCTTGTATTGGCTCATCTCGCGCGCGGTGCGGTTCGCCAGCGTCACGTTTCCGTCCCGGTCGGCGACGAAGACGCCGTTCAGCATCCCCTCGATGACCCGCTCCCTGAACAGCTCCTCCTGGCGGAGCTCCTGATACAGGTACCAGTTTTCCATGTTCGAGCTCACGAGGGATCCGACCGTCTCGAGCGTTACCTGGTCGATGTTGGTAAGCGGAGCTGCCCGGTACCCGTCCGTGACGATGAGCGCGCCGAGCAGCGGAATCTCGCCGCACGAGAGGCATTCCTCGCTCCGCAGGTATGGAATCTCCGCGTGCTCTTCTCCCGCGGGGAGCCCCGTCTTCCTGAGCAGGCAGTCCTCATTTTCGTAGCAGTCGATCGTCTCGGTTGATTTCATGAGGGGAACGCAGATGTACGAAGTCATGGTGCTCCCCGGAAATACCTGCTCTCCGCCGACGGTGAAGAGCGGATGCATCTCGGCGTCCTTGATGAGAAAGGGCTTTCCCGAGAGAAATGAATCGTATACGGCGCTCGTGAGATCCCCGAACCCGAAATTGAGAACGCGGCGGATGACGCGCGAGGGGCGCTCGATCGTAACGATCGCCTGGAACGACCTCTTTTTCCTGCGGAGAATGATGAAGGCCGTTTCCTTGTACCCGATGCCGCGGTTCAGATACTCGAAGACCGAATCGACGAGGCGGTGCTCGTCGAGGGAGCTGATGATCGTTCGCCCGATCTCCTTCAGACTCAGGAGCTGAATGTTCTTTTCGACGAGCTTGAAAAGCGATCGTTCGAGGTCGCCGAGAAGAGTCATGATCATGCGATGGAAGACGTCATCGTCCGATCCTTTGACCTTCTCCTCGATGACGAGACCCTCGCTCCTGAGATTCGTGAGCCGCAGGTTGATCGCCTCCAACTTCCTGCGGCGATCCGATCGACGGCGCACGATCATGCCCGCGGCGAGGGCGCAACCGAGCGGTATGCAGATCCACACGGGGATCACGATCGTGGCAAGCAAAAGCACGCAGAATCCCGCGGAAAGGACGATGAGATCGCGATAAAGCCTCATACAACCACCGGACGCCGAGTATACGGAGATGCCGCGTATCCGGTCAAGACAATCCGTCCCGGATCGATCCGTCGGGGCAATTGCGCAATCGGTGAGATCGCGGAGAGCGGCGTCGTCAGCAGGCGCCCTTGCCCGTGGCGACGACGTAGACCGTCTTGAAAAGGATGCGGATTTCCTGCATGAGGGAGAGATTCGCGATGTACTTGAGATCGTAGAAGAGCTTGCCCTTCATTTCGCCGATGGTCTTCGTATATCCGTTTTCGACCTGAGCGAGTCCGGTGATGCCCGGTTTCACCATGAGACGCATCGTGAACTCCGGAAGCTCGCGCTTGACCTGGTTGATATAGAAGGAACGTTCCGGCCGCGGTCCTATGAAGCTCATGTCCCCGCCGATGACGTTGATGAACTGCGGAATCTCGTCGATTCGCGTCTTTCGCATGAATCGTCCGACGCGGGTGATGCGGGGATCGTTCTCGCACGCGAGCTTCGGCCCGCCCTTTTCGGCGTCCTGAACCATCGTCCTGAATTTGTAGATCATGAAAGGCCTGCCCGCGTTGATCTGCGCGCGCCTGTCCGCGCCGCGCCGAACGATCGAATCCATCGCCACGTTCAAGCGGCGCCTTTCTCCTCTTCGTCTATTGATCCCGATCCTCTCCTGCTTGAAGAATATCGGTCCCCTCGAGTCGAGGCGAATGGCCAATGCCGTGGCGAGCATAAGGGGAGAGACGAGGGCCAGCGCGGTCGATGCGACCACGACGTCGAAAACGCGCTTCGCCGCAAGGGCGCTTCCAATCCTCTTCGCCGCGTCGTACTGGATGACCTCCGCCTGGCTCGCGATATCCTCCGCGAGCGGCTCGGACCGTCCCTCATAGGCAAAGTAATCCCCCGTTTGATCGAGGGCTGTTCTATGAAATACCGGCATTCTGCAAACCTTTCATGGCGTATATCAAGATCCGCGCGGATAGACTCCTACCGCTTTAGGCCAGCTATTCGCAAGTTTCATTCCCTAATTTCGAGGCGGTTAGCGACCTAATATATCACTTAGGAAATACGCTATATTATATTGTAATATATACACATACAAAGCTGTTTGGATTTTCGGCAGATTAAGATACCATAGCGGCTGTCAAATGCAGCTGAATATTCCGGGGGTTTTCCCCCATTCAATTATCAACCTTGGGGAATATCACCCATCATGCGATCGGTCGAAGATCCCGGCTGAACGGATCCCTATGGGGCGGTTGTTACCTCGTTGCTCCTCGAATTCTTGCCGCTCAGGTCGAAAACGTAGATCCGATAGTAGTAATTGCTCCCCGCGAGATCCAGCCCCGTGTCGTCATAGTAGGTTCTCTCGCGATCGGCGATCGTCGTGACAAGAGTCGATGCCGTCGTTACCCCGGGCTGCAAGGAACGATAGATGCGATACTCGCTGAAATCCGTGGCGCCGTTCACGCTCCAGGTGAGCGTGAGGCGGTTTGCGCCGACGCTCGAAGGATCGTCGAGCAGGACCGGATCGGGAACGGCATCGAACGTATGCGTCGCAATCTCGTTGCTCCCCGCGG
>JAPLKY010000222.1 GCA_026387805.1 Candidatus Krumholzibacteriia bacterium | reverse complement strand
CGACGTCCTTCGCGATCTCGATAAGATCCGCGCTCGACTTGCCGATGAGCTGGATGCGGACCGGCGTTCCCTGGCCTCCCTGGTTCCGGAAATCGAACGAAGGAGTCGCGATTGCGAGCGTCGGCAGGTCCTTGCGGATCGCCTCTTCGACCTCCTTCATCGATTTCTTCGCCGCCCGCCCCTTGACGAGATTGATTGTCGACATGGCGTAATCCGCCTGATAGTACGTGTACACCGATTCGATCTCGAAGTCGCTCTTGTGGGCGAAGAGATAGTCCTCGTAGATGTCGACCGTTTCCTCGATCTTCTCGAGCGTGTAGGCGCCGTTGACGTTATAGAAGAGCCGGAGCCGCCGGTCTTCCTGCTCGCCGAACATGTCCATCTTGACGAGCTTGACGGGCACGGCGACCGAGAGCAGCACGCCGACGATGATGAGCGTGCTCGCGCGACGGTGGCCGAGCGTCCAGGCGAGCGCGCGACCGTAGAGGGCCTGGAGCCGGTCGATCGAGGTCTCCTTCTTCCGCTCGGGAGGCTTGATGCGCGCGGCGAGCATCGGCACGAGCGTCAGCGAGATGAGGAGAGAGATGCCGAGCGCGATGCAGATCGTGATCGCGATATGCTTCAGGTAAATGGCGATTTCGTCCCGCGGGCTCACGATATTCGGGAGAAACACGATGCAGGTCGTGATCGTGCCCGCCGTGACGGCGAGCGCGACCTCGCGCACGCCGATCTGGATCGTTCCCTTCCCGGCCGGATCGAGAAGCTGATGGCGCTGGATGCTCTCCGTGACGACGACCGCGTTGTCGACGAGCATGCCGATCGCGAGCATGAGCCCGAGCATGGAGAGGATATTGAGCGAGACGCCGAGAAAATACATGAAGATGAGCGTGACGAGGACCGAAAGCGGCGCCGCGAGAGCGATCATAAGGGTCGTCGCCCAGCGCCGCATGAAGAAATAGAGGACGATGACGGCGAGGACGCCGCCGATCAATCCCGAATTGAGGATCTCCCGGAGCGAGCTCGTCACGCCGTCGGCCTGGTTGTCCATGTACATGATGTTGATTCCGGCCATTTCGGGGAGTTTCTTGATCTCCTCGACCTCGGCGAGAATGTTCTTCGTCACCCCGACGAGGTTCGCGCCCGCCTCCTTGAAAACGTCGATTCCGATCGCGTAGCGGCGGTTCAGGTGGCGGCCGTACCCGAGCTTGGGGTGCTTGTAGAAGATCGTCGCGACGTCCTTGAGACGCAGCCCGTTCGGGCCGACCGCGACCTCGCCGATATCCTCGATGCTCTCGAATTCTCCGATGGGGCGCACGACGAAGCGCCGTCCCTCGTCCGTTATTGTGCCCGCCGTGACGAGAAAGTTGCTCCGGCGAAGCGTTTCGACGAGGCGCGCGATGTCGACGCGGTGCGCGATGATCCGGTCGGCGAGCAGCTGTATGCGGATCTCCTTCCGCGAAATGCCGTAGAGATCGACGCGGGATACCCCGTCGATGCGCTCGATGCGGCGTTTCACGTTGCGGTTCAGCATGTCGTAGGCGTTCGAGAGGTCCCGGTCGCTCGAGATGCGCAGTATCAGTATCTGCATGTCGGACGTGGAGAATTTTCTGACGTAGAATCGCTGGAAATCGTCCGGGAAGAGGTGGCGGATGCCGTCGAGCTTCTCCTTCGCCTCGAGCGCCTTGACGTTCGCGTCGGCCCCCCAGTCGAACTCGATCTGGACGTTGGCGCCGTTCTCCCCCGAGTCGGAGACCATGCGCTTGATCCCGCT
>JAPLKY010000353.1 GCA_026387805.1 Candidatus Krumholzibacteriia bacterium | reverse complement strand
AACGACAAGAGCTTCGTCATTCCCATGCTCCAGGATATCCAGAGAGAGTTCAACTTTCTCCCCCGCGAGGCGCTCGATGCGCTGTGCAGGAACCTCGGCGTTTCGCAGAGCCTCGTCTACCACCTCGCCACGTTCTATCGCGCGTTCAGCCTCACGCCGAAGGGGAAGCATCGCTTGACCGTTTGCATGGGCACCGCGTGCCACGTTCGGGGCGCCCCGCAGATCGCCGATCACCTCGAACGGACCCTCGGGATCAAGCTGGGGGAGACATCGAAGGATCTCAAGTACAGCCTCGAGACGGTGAACTGCCTCGGCGCATGCGCGCTGGGCCCCATTCTGGTAGTGAATGACGAATATCACGGACAGATGACGATCGCCAGGACGGGCAAGGTGCTCGCCTCCATCGGCGTGAAAGTGCAGTCGGATGAAGAAGCTTGAATCGGCCGTTGAGCTCAAGCGCCTGCAGGAGAAGCTGGCGGCGGGGCGGGACCCGCAGAAGCCATGCATAGTGATCTGCGCGGGGACGGGGTGTCTCGCGTATGGCGTGATGGCGCTTATTGACCGCTTCAAGGAGGAGCTCAAGAAACGCAATCTCTCGGATACGGTCGATATCAGGTCGAGCGGGTGCCCCGGCTTCTGCGAGCGAGGTCCCCTCGTCGTCGTCCATCCGAGGAGGATATTCTACCAGCGTGTCTCCCTGAAAGACGTCGACGAGATCATCGACAAGACGGTGCTCAAGGGTTCCGTCATCGACCGATTGCTCTACGAGGACGCGGCGACCGGCGAGAAGGTGGTCACCGAGGACGAGGTGCCGTTCTATAAGAAGCAGACGCGGCTTCTCCTCGAAATGAATGCCATGATCGATCCGACGCTCATCGAAGACTACCTGGCCCTCGGGGGATACGGCGCTCTCGGGAAGGTTCCGGCGAGCCGAAGTACGTCATCTGCAATGCCGATGAGGGGGACCCGGGCGCCTTCATGGACCGCAGTCTCCTCGAAGGGAATCCCCACTCGATCATCGAAGGGATGGTCATCGGGGCGTACGCGATCGGCTCGAGCAGCGGTTATATCTACGTGCGGAACGAGTATCCTCTCGCGGTGACGAACGTCATGATCGCGGTCGAGAAGGCGCGCGAACTGGGTCTGCTCGGCACGAACATTCTGGGTTCGGGATTCGACTTCGACATCAGAATCAATCGGGGCGGCGGCGCCTTCGTGTGCGGCGAATCGTCGGCGCTCTTCGCGTCGATCGAGGGACGCGTCGGCGAGCCGCGCCAGAAGTACACGCACGCCACGGATCGCGGGCTCTACGACAAGCCCACCTGTCTCAACAACGTCGAAACGTGGGCGAACGTGCCTCTCATAGTGAACAAAGGCGCAGACTGGTTCGCGAAGATCGGAACGAAGAACAGCAAGGGCACGAAGATATTCTCCCTCGTCGGCAAGATCAACAACACCGGTCTCGTCGAGGTCCCGATGGGGATCACGCTCAGGGAGATCGTCTTCGGCATCGGCGGCGGGATTCCCAAAGGGAGGAAGTTCAAGGCGATCCAGACGGGAGGCCCCTCGGGGGGATGCATTCCCGAAAAGTACCTCGATTTGCCGGTTGATTTTGACGAGCTCAAGAAGATCGGTTCCATGATGGGCTCGGGCGGCATGATCGTCATGGATGACCGGAGTTGCATGGTCGATGTCGCGAAGTACTTCCTGAAGTTCCTCGAGGAGGAATCGTGCGGCAAGTGCACGCCGTGCCGCGAAGGGGTCAAGCAGATGCGGATCATCCTCGACCGGATCACCGAGGGAAAAGGGGAGGAGAGCGACATCGAGGCGCTCGAATGGATCGGCGCCGGCGTCGTCGACGGCTCTCTCTGCGCGCTCGGCGGCTCGGCCCCGAACCCGGTGCTCACGACGATCCGCTACTTCAGGGACGAGTATCTCGCGCACATCCGCGACAAGAAATGCCCGGCGGGCGTCTGCAAGCCTCTCATCGCCTATTCGGTCGTGAAGGACAAGTGTACCGGGTGCACCGCGTGCGCCCGCGTGTGTCCGACCAGGGCGGCGACCGGCGAGAAGAAAAAGGTCCATGCGATCGATCAGGAAACGTGCATCAAGTGTGGCGCCTGCTATGACGCCTGCAAGTTCGATGCGATACAGGTGAAGTAATGGCGGACATGGTTACATTCACGATAGACGGAAGGTCCATCGAGGCTCCGGCGGGGACCACGATCCTCGAAGCCGCGAAGGGCGCCAATATCCTCATTCCGAACCTCTGTCATAACGAGGAGCTTGCCCCCTACGGAGCCTGCCGCATGTGCATGGTCGAGACGACGCACAAGAAACGGACCAAGCTCGTCGTTTCGTGCATCGCGGAGGCGTCCGAAGGGCTCGAGGTCAGGACCGACACGGAGCGCGTGCGAAACGTGCGCACCCTCGTCATGCATCTCCTTCTCGCGAGGAATCCGAATCACCCCGTTCTTAAGAAGATGGCGGCCGAGCTCGGGATCGAGAAATCCCGTTTCGACGTCGATTTCAAGGGCTGCATCATGTGCGGCCAATGCGTGCGGGTGTGCCGCGAGGTCGTCGGCGTCTCGGCGATCGGTTTCGAATCGCGGGGTCCGGCGCGAAAGATCGCCACGCCCTTCAACGAATCCCCCGCCGCTTGCATCGCGTGCGGCTCATGTCACTACGTGTGTCCCGTCGGCGTCATCCCGATGGAGGAGCACGACGGCGTTCGCACGATCTGGAAGACCGATTTCCCGATGGCGAAGTGCTCGAAATGCGGGAAGTATTTCGCGCCGGTGAAGCAGCTTGAATATTTCCGGAAGCTCGTCGATCTTCCGGCGGATCATTTCGATACGTGCATCGATTGCCGCTCGATAAAGAAGTAGGACGGATATGCTGGAGATCAGATTTCACGGACGCGGAGGTCAGGGCGCGGTGACGAGCGCGGAGCTTCTCGCCGTCGCCGCCATCAGCGAGGGCCGCTACGCGCAGAGCTTCCCGAGCTTCGGTCCCGAGCGCCGCGGGGCGCCGGTGGTCGCGTTCTCGCGCGTCGACGACAAACCGATCAGGACGCGCTTCGCCGTGGGCGAACCGGACGTCGTTATCGTCCTCGATCCGAGTCTTCTCAAGATCGCCGGCCCTCACAAGGGGATCAAGAAGGGGGGCGTTCTCGTCATCAATACGGCGAAGAGCCCCGAGGAGATCACGAAGGAGTTCGGCTACGAGGGATTTCGCGTCGCGACCGTCGATGCCACGAAGATCGCGATCGAGGAGCTCGGCCGGGCCATCACGAACACGACGATGCTCGGCGCCGCGGTCAAGATGACCGGCGTCATAAAGCCCGAATCGATCGAGGAACCCCTGACGCACCGTTTCGGGAGGATCGCCGCGCGGAATCTGAAGTCGTTCAAGCGGGCGTTCAACGAAGTGAGGGAATGAGCGTCGGGTGGATATTCCGTAACGTATTGTCCGGCTGTCGGTAACGGCCGGGCATTTTTATTTCGTCCCGCCGGGAATAATATCGTATAATTTCAGCGGATCAAACGGGAGGAGCACGGTGCCCGAGCGCAAAGACTTGATGGCCGGCGTTTCCGGCGTGAGGGGAATCGTAGGGAGCGGCATGAATCC
>JAPLKY010000466.1 GCA_026387805.1 Candidatus Krumholzibacteriia bacterium | reverse complement strand
AGTATCTTCTCGAGGCGATCCGCGCTCACCGTGAGGAGCCCCGCGGCCGGGAGCCGCTTGAGCAGCTCCTTCCAGTTCGCATCCCTCTCGACGACCGATTTGAGAATCCTCACTCCCTCGTCGTCCCGGCCGACATTGACGAGGGAGACGCCCTGCCAGAACGCGAGCTCGAGGTTGTCCGGCGCGAGCCTCGCCGCCTCCCCGTATGCGTCCATCGCATCCTTGAGATTCCCCTCCGCCATCGCCTCATCCCCGAGGTTCTCGAACTCGTAGGCTCGCTGCAGCTTGACAAGGCGCGCGAGCTCCTCGAGAGGCCGCGGATTGTCCTCGACGCGCAGGTCCATGACGACGTCCGACCACGGCTCGTCGCTCGCCTCCCCCCGTACGATGAGGATCGCCGCGGACTGGCTCCCTCTGATGTCGCCGCCGGCCTGCTGAGCGGCCTCGAGAGCGGCGAGCATGCGGTCGGCGAGATCCCCCTGCGCCGTTTCGTATGCCTTCGCCATGGCGGGCACGACCCGGTCGGTGAGCATCATGTTCGCCTGGACCGAGTAGCCGTTGCCCGTCCGATGAGAGGCGAACGCGATGCACGAATCCCCCGTATGCGCCGCCGCGTTCCCTTCGCCGTCCACCATCGCCACCTGCCGCACGGCGGAATGTGCGTCCTCCTCGATGAGCTTCTCGAGCGCTTCCGCAGCGCTCATCCCCTCGTCCATGAGATCGAGGCCGAGAGGGCCGTACGACATGAGCACGAGACTCTGCGTCGCCACGGCGCCCGAGCCGGCCCGCGCCCACGGCACGACCGGCCCCACGGAGAACCAGTGCGACTGCACCGCCACGCCCATGTCTCCCGTCACCGAATCGCGGGCAACGATCGAATAGGTATGAACCGGCCTCTCCCCCGGCGTCTTGAAAGCCCATGCGTCGGAGGAAAACGGCGCCGATGCGCAGAGAGCGACAAGAGACACGGACAGGAGATTTCTCACGATCCCGAAATTCCCGAACATCGTCGAGCCTCCTCGATTGGGTATTGAATGATGAATTGGCGCGAGCCGGTCTGCGCGCTTCCGATGCTGCGATTCTCCGGCGCGCACGAACCGATTCTGAATCAGGTCGCTCAATTCTTCAACAGAATTGTCCCGCATTGTGATACATTTCAGGAAGAACGTCCGTGCACGGTGAACCGGAAAAGGAGCGAAGCGTGCGCATCGCGTTTCTCGGAGATGGTTCGCTCAATCACGTGAGGCGCTGGGTAGGGTATTTCCACGAGCGGGGTCACGAAACGCTCCTTCTGTCGTTCGAGAGCGTCGACGGATGCCTCGTTCCCGCGCGAAAACTGGAGAGCCGATTCCCCACGAAGCTCCTCAGCTATCTCTCGGAGCTCGGCTCTATCCGGAGAGAGCTCGAGCGTTTCCATCCGGATCTCGTAAATGCCCTGTATCTCTGCGGTTATGGCTTCGTTGCGGCGCGAAGCGGGTTTCGTCCCCTCGCTGTCTCGAGTCTCGGTTCCGATCTCCTCGTCGACTATCCGTCGTCCCCGCTGCACCGGCTC
>JAPLKY010000334.1 GCA_026387805.1 Candidatus Krumholzibacteriia bacterium | reverse complement strand
CGGATATTCCCGCTCGGAACCCAGTCTTGGGTGCGGATACTTCCGCTCCGGGCCCAGTCGCAGAGCCTCCAATGGGCCCGTCCGCGGAAGTATCCGCACCTGGAGCGCCGGGCTCGGACATTCCCGCGGAGGAGTCCATTGGAGGCTTTGCGACTGGACTCCGAGCGGGAATGTCCGAGCCCACCGCCGGGAAGTCCTTCTCGAGGGCGAGGTCGCCGAGGGCGAGATCCTTCCCGGCCGCGAGACGGTAGAGGTGCTTGTTCTGGTTCGTGAACGCGCCGTCGAGCCGGACCGCGCGGTCGATCGCCGCGAGAGCGCTCTTCGCGTCGGCCGCCTCGGCGTCCATTCCCCAGTACCAGTAATGCGTCATTCCGCGGAGATCGTCCGCGAAGTCGAGCTTCTCCGTGAGCGTGATCCGCGCCGTCTGCGTGACGAGATCGATCACCTTGAGCCGCACCCAGAGTTGCACCGGCGTCTTCATCGCGGATCACCCTCCTTCGCGCCGCGGAGAGCGGCGAAAAACGCGCGCCCCGGTCCGGCGCTCTCCATCCGGCCGGCTTCGCCGGCCGCGCCGCGCCGGTCCCGCCCCCAGCGGCCGGAGAGGTCCTCGGGCACCTGGCGGAGCCACGTCGCCCGTTCGGGATGCGGCATCATGGCGAGCACGTTCCCTTCCCGGTTCGAAACGCCCGCGATATTCTCGACGGAGCCGTTCGGATTGACGGGGAACGTCTCGACGATCGCGCCCGCGGCGTCGCAGTACCTGAGGACGATCTGCCCGTTCTTCTTCATTTCGGCGAGGAGGCCGGCGTCCTCCGTCACGAAACGTCCCTCGGCATGCGCGATCGGGATCGGAATGACCTCTCCCTCGGCGTAGCGGGACGTCCAGACGCAGCGGCTCTTTTCGTTTCTCAAATGAACCCAGTTGCAGTAGTACCCCTCGCGGTCCGCCATGACGTTCGGCGCAAGCGCCAAGTCGACCTTCTCCCAGTGGATGCCGGGTATGAGCCCCGATTCGACGAGAACCTGCGCGCCGTTGCAGATGCCGAGCACCCGTTTCCCGCCGCGCGCGAGCTCCGAAACCTTGTCCATGATGCGGTCCTTCGCCGCGACGACGCCGGCGCGGATACGGTCCTGATACGAGAAGCCGCCGGGGAGAATCACCGCGGCGCAATCGTCGAGAAGCGCCGGATCCTCGTTCCAGCGGAATATCCCCGAATCGAGCCCGATCGTCCGCACCGCGGCGGCGGTCTCGTACTCGCAGTTCACGCCGGGAAACTGGATGACGACGACGCGATCCTTGAAGGAATCCTTCACGCGCGCTCACCCCCCTTCCCGATCCCGAATATGGGCCGGCAGCCCGAAAGGTGCGCTTTGCGAAGCTCGGCGACATCCCACGCGGCGAGGCTCGTTCTCCTCTGGACGATCTCGATCCGCGCGCGGCCGCTCAATTCGCCGAGCCGCGTGAGATTCACGCGATTCCGCGCGCAGACGCCGAGAATCTCCCGCTCGGCCGGCCCCGGGGCGAGCTCGACGACGAAGCACCCCGTTTCCGAGAAGAGCAGCTTCTCCGGCGGGAGCTTGAAGCTCGCGAGCCCTTCGAGATCGAGCGTGAATCCGAGGTCCCCCGCGCCGCGGCCGCCGATCGCCATCTCGGCGAGCGCGGTGAGGAGCCCTCCCTGGCTCACGTCGTGGCACGCGCGCACCCACCCGAGGCCGTGCATCTCGATAACCGTGCGGATGAGTCGCCTCTCCCGCAGGAAATCGGCCTTCGGCACGTTCGCGCCGGAGGCGCCGTATATGACGCGGTAGTACTCGCTCCCGCCGAGCTCGTCGAGAATATCGCCGAGGAGATAGAGCGTATCCCCCTCTTCCTTGAACTGGATCGAACGGCATTTCGAGTAATCCTCGACAACCCCGACGCAGCAGAGGACGGGGGAGGGTGGAATCGATTTCCCGCTCTCGCTCTGGTTGTAGAAGCTCACATTGCCCGAGACGACGGGGAGCGGCGAGCCCTCGTGCGCGAGGTGCCCGATTCCGCGGCAGGCGTCGCCGATGCCGCGCACCCCTTCGGAGAACTCCCAGAATACCTCCTCGACCTCGGGATTGCCGTAGTTGAGGCAGTCGGTGATCGTCGCGGGCACGGCGCCGACGGCGGCGACGTTCCGCGCGGCCTCGCAGACGCCGAGCGCCCCGCCCTGGTATGGATCGATCAACCCGTAGAACGGATTCCCGTCGACCGAGAAGGCGAGCCCGGTCATGCGGCCGGGGATCGGCGCGATGACGGAGGCGTCGGCCTCGCCCGGCCGGAGCACGGCCCTTCCCTGCACCTCGGCGTCGTAGCGGCGAAAGACGTAGTTCTTCGACGCGCCGTTCGGCGAGCCGATCATCTTGAGAAAATCGTCCCGAAGCGGGCGCTTCGGATCGTACTTCGGCTCCTCGAAGAGGCGCCTTCGCGGCTTGCCTTTCCTGTTGTACGAAATGCCGGTCGTGATCACGTCGACCGCCGCGCTGCAGACGACGCTCCCCGCGGCTTCGATCGTGTAGTTCGGCTCGAGGGTGATGTCGCCGATGATGAAGGCGCCCGCGCCGTGATAGATGTGGGGCAGATCGAAATCCTCGTTGAATATCCTGAGCACCTCGGCGGCGAAATCGGCGGGCACCGCCATCGCGAAGCG
>JAPLKY010000051.1 GCA_026387805.1 Candidatus Krumholzibacteriia bacterium | reverse complement strand
CCCCCCGTCAAGAATGTGGCAGAATTCATGCAGCCTTTTTGGTTGGTCGTCTGTACAAGGTGGCAAGGGTTCGGGAGCTCGTTGCGTGCTCCTTGGGTCGCGGTGCAAGGATGTGTCCATTGAACACGAAGCATAGGTTGTCAATCAATGACCAACGAGTCCTGCAGGCGTCTGCTAGACCCCCCGCCATCGTTCAACTCGAACGCTTCGTCGCTGGAATCGTCATGGGCTTGTCAATCCTATTGGCCGCCGTTCCATGCAACTCGGGCGAGGAGTCCAAATCTTCCGGCACGCTTCAGCCCACGAAACTCGTTAACAAGGTCTGGGCTGTGGCCGACTCGCCCGGAGGGCCGTCGGGGGATCTATACGTGTTTCTGTCCGAGGGAACGCTGGTGATTGCTTCGGCGGAGGCAGCACGGCCGATCGTAGGGCGATGGAGCTGGGATGGACATAGACTGACGATGTCCGAAACGAGCATGCCCTACCGGGCGGATATTCTCTCGCTAACGGATACCGAGTTTCGATTTCGAGCCACCTATGACAGCCTCGGATCTGGGGAATTCTTGCTCGTGCCCGCGCCGCAATCCATGCCTGACACAACACGTACGGTTGAATTCGAACCCTCCGAGTACAATGTATTCGCTCAAGGTAACGATCCCGCCTGGTTGCTCAGCGTCGTAGACGGCGCTGCGAATTTGCGCACGCGGGAAGGGAACACAGTTTTCACGGAGGGTAGCTGGGAGGGGGAGGATGCTCACACCTGGATTTTCACGGCCCATCGGCACGGAGCTGGTGGGATTGAGACCCTATCCCTGACCATTTCCACGGAACGATGCGTCTTGGCGCCTTCCGGCGCGACGTTTCCTTTGGGCGCCGATCTCGTCATCCCTGGCAAAGAGTTCAAGGGCTGTGCACTTGCCGGCAAATAAAGGCGACATCGGACGCATAGCGGCTGCCGGGCCGGGCATGGCTCGAAATGCGGATACCGAGGGGATCTTATCGGGCAGGAATGGACATGCACTTTTCCAAGTGAATCAGGCGCATAAGTCTTTAATGGACAGCAAAAAGGTTCGAAGAGCGACCCCTCGGGGACGCCATTTTCTTACTGTTCCGTTAGGGTTCAGCTCTTATACGAGCTCTCATACGAAATCGGTTTGAGTACAACCTCATTTATGCTATAATCCATTCGATAGGTGCTTTGCGCCCCGAGGCAGAAGGGTGCGGTGGATCGAGTTCGGACCACCGCAGGACGAACGGGTGGTCGGGCCGCCATCCAAACAAGGCTACCGGATGCATTGCTGAAGCGTGCTCCGTAGCTGCGTCCGGCAACGGACGTTGTTTGGGAGGCGGTCATGTCAAATCAGTCCGAATCCAAGCACATTGCTACGGAGCCCGCGCCGATAGGTTGTTTCGGTCTTGTTGTACGCATGATTTGGCTCCTGGCCGGCAACGCGGTGCTCTTTCTGCTGGCCATCCTCATTTTCCAGAAGCGTGTTTTCTCCATTCTCGACGCGGGTTTCTGGGCGGTTGTCGCCTCGCTCGTCCTGCTCCGCTACATGGATATCACCCGTCTGAAAGGGCTCACGTCCGACAGCGAGCCGGCTACTCTCAAGCATTGGCGCGTGTACGCGATCAGACTGATCGTGGCTTCCGCGGTGCTGTGGGGGCTGGCGCACGGAATTCCATACCTGATCGAACACTGAGACGGTCTCGGCGGCGAAGGAGCTCGGCCGTGAACAAAGATCCGTTTTCGGATTGACTCCGACGGCTATCTTTTGTATTTCTAACAAGAATATTCGAAAGGAGCGTCCGATGAACGGTTCACGGGAAAAAGCAGTTTGCACTCTCGTCGCGGTTGCCGTTATCCTGTGCGGCATGAGCGGAGCATATGCGCAGGTTGCGGCGCCCGGCTGGATGAAGGGCTCTATCGCGAAGCTCGAAACCGAGCTCGTCGCGAAGTACGGCGAAGCCGTGCGCGCGGACGCCCGCCGCGGCATGGAGCAGGTTGCGCAGTTCTGGCGCGCCGAGGACGGCGAGGCGGCCGTTTTCGAGGAGTTCGTGCTCCAGAATTTCGCCGGGGACGGGCAGACGCGTACGGAGATGTTCGACCGCTTCGAGGGGCTTCTCGACAAGCTCAACGGGCACATGACCGAGATCGGCCTCGCGTTCAGGTGGCAGACCGATCTCGATATCGGACCGATTCTCCCCGTCGACGAGATATTCGCCGGATACGATCCCTCGGCTCACGTCGGCGACGATTTCTTCCAGAACAAGATTGCATTCGTCGTTCTGCTCAACTACCCGCTCACGACCCTCGATCAGCGTCTCGCGGACGGCGCGAAGTGGTCGCGGAAGCAGTGGGCGGAGGCTCGTCTCGCTCAGCGCTTCTCGAAGCGCGTTCCCGCGGACGTGAATCTCGAGGTCGCGAAGATCGCTTCCGCGGCCGACCGGTACATCTCGGCCTATAACATATGGATGCATCACCTCGTCGACGCGAAGGGGAAACGGCTCTTCCCCGCGAAGATGAAGCTCCTTTCGCACTGGAATCTCCGCGATGAGCTCAAAGCGGATTATCAGGACAAGAAGGACGGCCCCGCCAAGCAACGCATGATACGACAGGTGATGGAACGGATCATCACCCAGACGATTCCCGCGGTGGTCGTCGATAATCCCGGCGTCGATTGGAACCCGTACACGAACGAGGTGAAACCGGCGGCCGTGAAGGATTTCGACGATGAAGCGGCGATCCCGGCGAATGTCACGAACAGCCCGGAGCCGGACACGCGGTACGCGATTCTGCTCAGCACGTTCAAGGCAGCGAAGCTCGTGGATCCCTATTCCCCGACCGCGCCCACCCTCATCGCGCGGCGCTTCGACGAGAACCGCGAGATTCCCGAGGCGCGCGTGAAGGAGATGCTCGTTCAGGTCGTCTCATCGCCGCTCGTACCGAAGGTCGCTAAGCTCATCGAGCAGCGCCTCGGACGCAAGCTCGAGCCGTACGATATCTGGTACAACGGCTTCAGGGCGCAGAGCTCGAGCTCCCAGGAGGATCTCGACAAGATCGTTGCGCAGAGGTATCCGAACGCGGCGGCGTTCGAGAAGGACATTCCGAATATTCTCATGAAGCTCGGTTTTCCGAGCGACCACGCCGCGAACATCGCGAAGTACATTTCGGTCGACCCCGCCCGGGGATCGGGGCATGCGGCGGGAGGGGGCATGCGCGGCGCCACGGCGCACCTGCGCACCCGCCTCGGGAAGAACGGCATGGATTACAAGGGATTCAATATCGCCGTCCATGAGCTCGGCCACAACGTCGAGCAGGTTCTCTCCCTCAACGACGTCGATTACACGCTGCTCCAGGGCGTGCCGAACACCGCCTTCACGGAAGGTTTCGCTTTCGTCTTCCAGGCCCGCGATCTCGAGATTCTCGGGCTCGACGTGAAGCGCGACGAGACGGCGGCGGCGCTCAAGACGCTGAACGACTTCTGGGGCGCTTACGAGATCTCGGCCGTTTCGCTCGTCGATATGGAGGTCTGGCGCTGGATGTACGCTCTGCCCGAGGCTACCCCGGCCGAGCTGAAGACCGCCGTGATCCGCATCTCGATAGATATGTGGACCAAGTATTTCGCGCCGGTATTCAAGAC
>JAPLKY010000280.1 GCA_026387805.1 Candidatus Krumholzibacteriia bacterium | reverse complement strand
GGATAACGCGATCATGATCGACGCCGCCGCGTTCGAGGGCGCCGATCCCTACGGAATCGCCCGGGGGCTTCGCGGCGCCGTCGGGAAGGGCTCGTACGATCTCGTTCTCGCGGGCGCCCAGGCGGGGGACGACGGATACGCGATGACGGGCCCGGTGCTCGCCGGATATCTCGGCTGGCCGCACGCGACGCTCGTCACCTCCATTCTCCTCGAGGGGAAGACGGTCAAGGTGACGAGGGAGCTCGAAGGAGGCCTCGAGGA
Source organism: Candidatus Krumholzibacteriia bacterium (assembly GCA_026387805.1). Taxonomy (GTDB): domain Bacteria; phylum Krumholzibacteriota; class Krumholzibacteriia; order Krumholzibacteriales; family Krumholzibacteriaceae; genus SSS58A. Next base: position 3,103 of record JAPLKY010000280.1, on the reverse strand, counting down.
AATGCTGAAGATAGAGCTTCCCGCGGTTCTCACGATCCAGACCGGCATCAACGAGCCGCGCTACGTTTCGATCATGGGGATACGCAAGGTGCGCGCGAAGGAGATTCCGGTCCTCGATCCCGCCGCGATAGGGCTCGCGCCGGGCGAGATCGGCGCGAACGCGAATCTCATCAGGCGCGGCGGGCTCGCCGTGCCTCCGGCGGGAAAGGAAGCGGAAATGATCAAGGGCACTCCCGCGGAGATCGCCCGGAAGATTCTCGATATCGTGAAGGAAAGAGGGGGGGTGGCGTAAATGGCGAAGGTCTTCGTCGTCGTCGAGCACCGGCAGGGATTGATCAGGGACGCGACGTTCGAGCTCGTATCGCTCGCGCGGGAGCTCCAGAGCGCGTCCGGCCTCGAACCGACCGCGGTCGTCATCGGGCACGGCGTGAGGGGATTCGCCGGGACCCTCTCGAAATACCTGCCCCGGACGTTCGCCGTCGAGAACGAGGCGCTCGCCGATTTCCGCTATGAGACGTACGCCGCCGTGCTCAAGGATATTCTCGAGAGAGAAACGCCTCTCGTGACCCTCTGCCCGCAATCGGCGTTCGGCATGGAGCTCTTCCCGAGACTGTCGGTCGAAAGTCAGCGTCCGTGCGCGACCGACTGCATCAAGGTCGAAATGGATGGAGCAGGTCTTTCGGTGGTGCGGAGCATTTATAACGGAAAGATCCTTTCCCGCTCCACGTTCGCCCCTTCTGGCGGCTACCTCGTCACGGTGCGTTCGGGAAGCTACGCCCCCGCGACGGAAGCGGGGAGCGCCGGCGCCGTCGAGGAATTCCCGTGTCCTCCCTTCAAGACGCCCTTCAGGACGGAGTTTCTCGGCTATCGGGAGGCAGCGGCGGGAGCCGTCGACATTTCCCAGTCGCCCTTCCTCGTCTCGATCGGCCGCGGGATCAAGGACGTCGAGAATATCCCGAAGGCGCAGGAGCTCGCCGACCGGTTGGGCGCGGTGCTCTCGTGCTCGCGGCCCGTCGTCGACAAGAAGTGGCTCGGGAAAGAGCGGCAGGTCGGGACCTCGGGACGCACCGTGAAGCCGAAGGTGTACCTCGCGCTGGGGATCAGCGGCGCGTTTCAGCACCTCGCGGGTATAAAGGGATCGGGTGTCTTCATCGCGGTCAACCGTGACGCGAAGGCGCCGATCTTCCGCGCCGCGGATTACGGCGTCGTCGAGGACATGTTCAAGATCATCGATGCGTTGAAGGAGCAGAGCGGCTCGTAGCGATCCGGAGGAGATCATGGATTTTGAATTGACCAAGGAGCAGAAAGACATCAGACAGGCGGCGCGGGAGTTCGCCGAAGGGGAGTTCGACAAGGATCTCGCGATCAAGCACGACAAGGAGCACTCCTTCCCGCGGTCGATCTGGAAGAAGGCGTGCGAGCTCGGATTCGTCGGGATTCATTTCCCCGAGGAGTTCGGCGGGCAGGGGCTCGGCGTTCTCGAGAACGCGCTCGTCGTCGAGGAGTTCTGCCGGAGGGATTCCGGCATCGGGACGGCGCTCGCGCTCAGCGATTTCGCTTCCGAGATCATCATGCGTCACGGGTCGAAGGAGCAGAAGGGGCGCCTTCTGCCGGCAATCGCTTCGGGCGCCATGATATCGGCCGGTTGCTTCACCGAGCCGAACCACGGGAGCGACATCACGGCGATGGACACCTCCGCCGTCAAGGAGAAGGACGGCTGGCTCATCAACGGCACGAAGACCTTCATCACGAACGGGTGCATCGCCGATTTTTACATCACCCTCTGCCAGACCGACTCCGCCGCGCAGCCCACCTATCGCGGACAGTCGCTCATCCTCGTGCCGAAAGGGACGCCGGGGCTCGATTCGGCCGAGGTGGGGGACAAGATGGGAATCCGGATGACCTCGACCGCGGAGGTCTCGTACAGCGGAGTCAAAGTGCCGCTCGAGAACGTCATCGGCCAGGAAGGGAAGGGGTTCTACCAGGTCCTCGAGTTCTTCGACGAAAGCCGCGCCGAAATCGCTTCCACCGCCGTCGGCATCGCGCAGGGGGCGTTCGATCGGGCGCTCGAGTATTCGAAGCAGCGGCAGCAGTTCGGTCAGCGCCTCGCCGATTTCCAGGCGACGCAGCACAAGCTTGCCGACATGGCGACCTGGATCGAGGCGGCCCGCCTCCTCGTTTACAAGGCGGCGTGGAACTTCGATCAGGGAAGGATCGACCCAAAGCTCACCTCGATGGCGAAGCTGTACGCGGGGCGGACCGCGGTGCTCGTCACCGACGAGGCGGTGCAGATCCTCGGCGGCTACGGCTACATCCTCGAGAACGAGGTCGAGCGGTATTACCGGGACGCCAAGATCACCGAGATCTACGAGGGCACCAAGGAGATCCAGAAGAACACGATAGCGGGAATACTCATCAAGAAGAAATGAGGAGGCGGAAATGCTGCAGGGATTGACGATTCGATCGGCTCGCGCGGCGCTTGTCCTCGCGGCCGCGCTCGTGATCGCGCTCGGCCCCGCGGGCTGCGCGAAGAAGAAGGAAGAACCGAAGCAGAAGGCGCTGGAACGGACCGAATCGACACCGAACGTCACGATCAGCAGCTACACGACGGCTCCCGACGTCGAGCTCAAGATGCTCGACGGCACCTCGGAGCAGCTCTCGATCTACCGGGGGGATATCGTTATCCTCACCTTCCTCGCGACGTGGAACAAGGAGAGCGCGGCGCAGGTCGCCGAGCTCAACAAGCTCCAGGCCAAGCTGCAGCGCTACCGGTTCGCCATTCTCGGCGTCTTCACCGACAAGAACGGCAAGGCGGAGGTCGAGAATTTCATCAAGAAGAATCCGGTCTCCTTCTTCGTTTACTATAACGGCGACGAGGTCGTCGAGGCCTTCGGCGGGATGCGGCGCATACCGACGACGTATATCCTCCTTCGGGACGGGAGCATTTACGCCAAAGAGGCCGGCTTCCGTTCGATGCGTCAGATCGAGGCCTTCACCCTGCAGATCAACGCCCAGCGGCTCTAGGGAGCGATATGCCCGTCAGACTGACTCCGGAACAGCTGCTCCTCATCAATCTGCTCCTGCGCGTGATCGTCATGGCCGG
>JAPLKY010000385.1 GCA_026387805.1 Candidatus Krumholzibacteriia bacterium | reverse complement strand
TCCGGCGTTGCCGCCGATCTCGGCGCCTCGTTCGACCGCGACGCCGCCGCGGCGGAGCAGGAGAAGCCGGCCGCGGGCGACTCGAACGACTCCCCGGATATGGTCATCGATCACGGCAGCTCGTGGAAGGGCATGAGTCCGTCGGAAAACGCCCGCGAAACGGCGGAAGGCGAAGCGAACGGGGAAGAGGGGTTCTCGTTCAAGAATCTGGACGAGATGAAGGAAGCCTTCGCCCAGGCGACGCCGGAGGCAGCCGGCGAAGGAAATGTATCCGATTTCTCGGACATGTCCTCTCTGAGACAACTCGACGCCAAGGCCGAAACGGTTCCGGAGCCCGCGCGCGGGCAGGAACGGGCGCCGGAGGACGGCGGTCTCGTGAAGAAACCCGATAATCCCTGGCGGAAGGTGGAAGTCGAGAAGACGGAAATCGAAGACGAAGCGGGTCAGGTGGACGTTACGATAAAGGCGGCCCCGCCCGAGGCGCCGCGGGGAGATCCCGGGTCCGTGTTCGAATCGGTCGAGGAAGCGCCCCTCGGCGCTCAGAAAAATAACGACGATGAGACCATTTACGATCTCCTTGACCTCGGTGCGGTCGAGTACGTCAAGGAGAGCCAGATACAGAGATGAGGTGACGCCTCTTGGTGATACTCAAAGAGGATAACAGACGTCTGTTCGGCGAGCAGGTCAACGACCACATAGAGAAGCTCAACGACCTTATGGGCTTTTCATCGGGCGCCCGCTTCAGCGAGCAGACGATCCGCAAGGCGTGCCTCGCGACGCGTCTCCTCGAGGGGAGCACGCGCATGCTTGATCTCGGCGATTGGAGCAGAACGCTGAAGGCGTTCCGCGATCTCATGGAGCAGTCGGCGGGCGCGGGACGGTGCTGGGACGAACAGCTTTCAACGCTCGTATCCGAGATCCTCGAGACCGAAGAGCAGATCGTCGCGGAAATACTCGCGGGAGAGCTCGAGGAGCTCGCCCGCCACGAGCAGTTCGAGGGTCTCCTCAAGGAGATCGAGTGTCTCTCGAGCGAACCGCATGAAACCGTCGCGGAAATGGTCACGATCGCCGCGGCCCCGGCCGCCGAGGCGCGTCCCGCGGAAGATCGTTCCGCGGGCGAGGAGCACGTCCCGACGTTCACGAGACTGATCGACTCGCTTGCCGCGGTGAGGGACATGTTCCAGGAATTCATCGACAAGCCGAGCCGGGGAGAACGGTCGGTGCGCGATCTCGAGATCGCGTTCGGCGAAAGCGAATTCTACATGGGGCTCGCGGAGGAGACGATGAAGATGCTGGGCAAAGGCAGCAAGCCCTTTACCGCCAAGATATCGTGCGACGCGGCGCTCGACGGGCTGAAGGACTTCTTCGGGGCGTACCTGCAGCTCCGCCGCTGGAACGCGCGACTCGCGACGCGGTGCGCCGAATGCACGCTCGACCGGGAAAACGCCTCCGCGCTCGCCGCCATACTCATGCGCTGCATATTCGATATCTGCAGGCGGAACGAGGTGCGGGACGACCTTTCGCTCACCATCGGAGTCGACATACGGAGCGAGGGTTCCTTCCTCGTGGCGAATATACAGGACAACAGCCCCGATTTTCTCTGCGATTCAGAAATCGACCGGGATGACGCCGGCGCGTTCTATCAATGCTTCAGGGATGTTCGCGGCCGGCTCGAGGAGTTCGGCTCGCTCCTCTGGATCGAGCCCGGCGGGGGAAACGATGGAAGGTTCAAGTTCACGCTCCCGCGGACGAAAGGGAAAACCGATTTCCAGATCTTCAGCGCCTCGGGCAAGAGGCTCGCGGTGCCGTGCCACGCGGTCGATACGACGGTCGGCATGGACGCGATCGAGCCGAAGCGCGAATCGGGGAGAAGATGCGTGACCCTTTCGGGGGTTCGCATTCCCGTCTACGGGATGGAGGAGATCGCGGTGGTCGACGAATTCGAAGCGTCCGGGCGAGCCGATCACGTCCTCATCGTCGGCCGCGCCGAGAAGAGGATCGGGCTGTTCGTCGACGGGGCGAGTCGCACGATCGAATGCCTCGCGGAGCAGGTCACGGAGGGTTCGTGGGCCTCGCTCGCGAAATCGATACTGAATCTCGGGGAGGAAGAATTTCCGGTCATCGACGTGGATCTGGTTCTGCGCATAACGGGCTCCCTCCAGGGCATCGAAGGCGGACCGGAGGAAGCCGGCACGTATGCGGATAGTGGGCAGATGAACGATCAGGAGGTAACGGTCCCGCGTGTGTAGCACAGTGAGCGGACCGATCTCTCGGGCAGGGGCGAGGTCGGACCACCAACGGAGAGAGGTGGAGATGTCTAATCAGCATCAGCACGATTACGGGAGCATAATCATCGGAGGCCATGACGACGCGACCGAGGTAATGACGTCGGTCGAGGCGGCTGAATACCTCAAGATGCATGTGAAGACCGTTTGTCGGCTGGCGAAGGAACGGAAGATCCCGGCAAAGAAGGTCGGAAGCGAATGGCGATTCCTGAGAAGCGTCCTCGATCGTTGGCTTGCTCAGGAAGAAGAGGTGGTCAAGGTCCTTGACTGAGCGCTCTGGAGCAGGGAGCGATCCGATGGTGAAAACGAAGTTCGAGAGAATCGAAGTCGGCAGTCCCGGTGTCGCCGCATTCCGTATCGAGGGGAAGCTCGGATTCCACGAGAACGCCAAGATCCAGCGTCTCGTCGAGGAATGCCTGAAGCGGGATATGCGCACCGTTATATTCGATTTCTCCGAGCTCGCGTCGCTCGGCGGCGGGGTCGCGAAGATTCTTCGCGATTTCGTCGACGCGATCGCCGCGAAGGGGGGAGTCGTTCGTTTCGTCGTCACGAACGATATCATCACGCAGTTCCTTCAGGACGGCGAACGCTCCGTTTTTATCTATCGCTCGCTCGTTGAGGCTCTGTCGTCGAGCGGCGCATCGGCGGCGGGTCCGCCGAGCGCGGCGCCGGCAACGGCCGCGGCGCCGGATGCCGCAGAAGCGGTCATCTCTCCAGCCGCGTCCTCCGCAGCCGCCGCGCCGTCCGCGACGGCCCCCGCGGGCGTCAATTCGAACGTGATCATCATGTCGTACGACAGCGCCGCCACGCCGCAGGAGGGTTCCACGGCCGCGCGCGAGATCGCTTCCGAGGCTTCTTCCGTCGACGCCGCCGCAGAGGAGATCATCGACGAGATCTTCAACGGCCCGGCCGCGGAGGGTCTGCCCGCATGGATCGCCAAGGGTTCGGAGAAGATCGGCGAAGCGTCGCCGCAGAAGAAGGAAGACGCGACGATCATCGACCTCAACCGGCAGCTTCGGCGCCGCATTCTTGAGCTCAAGACGCTCTTCTCGATCAGCGCCGATTTCAGCGCGATCCGGGACCGCAGGAAGCTTCTCGACATATTTCTCCTTACGTCGATTGCCCAGGGAGGCGTTGAATCGGCCGTGTTTCTCGAGAATCAGGGGAAATCGTTCAAACCGATCATGTCCAAGGGATTCGAACCCGAATCGCTCTTTCGGCTCGATATACCCACGGATGTCTTCGCGAAAGTGACGGGGGAGAACAACGTGATTCCTGTGGACGGATTCGCGATGGAAGAGCGCGTCAAGGCGATCATCAAGGGAGAGGGAATAGAATACGTGTGCCCGTTCCGCACGAAGGACGGGATCTCGGGGATGGTCCTGCTCGGCAAGCGCATCGCGGGCAGGGGCATGAAGGAAGAGGACTTCGAGTTCCTGCGCATTCTCGTCAATATCGCCCAGGGAGCGTACGATAACGCGCTCATGTTCGACCGGGAGCACGAGCGAACGCTCGGCATCGTCAAGACGCTCATCTCGATCATCGAGGAAAACACGCTGCTCAAGGGCACGTCGGAATTCGTTTCGCGGTACGTCGGAATGGTCGCGAAGAACATGGATTATCCCGAGGAGTATTTCAAGGACCTCATCTACGGCACGGTGCTCCGCGACATGGGCATGGTGAAGGTGAGCGATCTCATCCTGCGCAGCCCGCG
>JAPLKY010000070.1 GCA_026387805.1 Candidatus Krumholzibacteriia bacterium | reverse complement strand
GCCACGCGACGAGGTACGCCTTTTCGCGCGCTAGCAAGAGGAACGCGGCAGGTATGAGCAGCGTGACGAAGGTGGCCGCCGCCTTCCCCGGCCACGATTGCCATCCGAAGAGTTCCTGGAGAATGTACCTGGCGAGGCGCGTGCAGACGTCGAGCGTGTCGTACACGAAGGTCGAGAACGCGAGCAGCGCGAAGGCGAGCGCGATGTTGAAATCGACGCCGACGATCTTCAGGTAGTTCGCGAGCCCCGTGCCGTAGATGATGTTCGGATCGGCCTTGAGCGCGGCGCTCCCCTTCGGGATGATCATCACCGTCGCGAGCGCGAGCACCGCGACGAGCCCCTCGAGTATCATCGCGCCGTAGCCCACGGCGCGCGTGTCGGACTCGCGGCAGATCTGCTTCGACGTCGTTCCCGAAGCGACGATGCCGTGAAAGCCGGAGCACGCGCCGCAGGCGACCGTGATGAAGAGAATGGGGATGAGCGATCTCCCGTTCGCGAGGCTGCGGAGCCCCTCGACGTTGAACGCCGGATACTCGACGCGAAAACCGCCGAAGAGGGCGCCGAAGAGCGCGACGGCCATCGTGAGGTAGAGGAACCAGCCGCCGAGATAGCCCCGCGGCTGGAGGAGGAGCCACATCGGGATGAGGGACGCGACGAAGCAGTAGATGAGCAGGATGATCTCCCACTGCTTGACGTGGACGCCGAGGAGCGCCGTGACGACGGGCTGCGGCAGGCGCGTGCCGAGCCAGATCACGAGGAGCACGAGGGGGAGAAAGATCGCCGTCGCCCGGCCGAGCCCCATCTTCATCTTGAAGAGCGCGACACCCATGAGGACTCCGAGGAGAAGATAGAGGAACGAGCTCGCCGCGACTCCCGGGCCGAAGGCGTTGTCCGAGAGAACCGACGTGAAGGTCTGCGCGGTGATGTCGGTGAACGCGATGATGACGTAGACGAGGGTGAGCCAGACGAATATGAGAAAGAGGATCTGCGAGGTGCGCGACATGTAGAGCTTCACGATCTCGCCGATCGAAGCGGCCTTGTGCCGCACCGACGCGATGAGGCTCGTGAAATCGTGCACGCCCCCGATGAAGATCGCGCCGAGAAGAATCCAGAGGAGCGCCGGGAGCCAGCCGAACCATATTCCGGCGAGGATCGGTCCCACGATGGGGCCCGCCGCCGCGATCGCCGAGAAGTGCTGCCCGAGGAGGAGCGACGCCTTCGCTGGAACGAAGTCGACGCCGTCCTTCATCTCGCAGGCCGGTGTCGGCCGCGAGTCGTCGAGCCCGAGCCGGCGCGTCACGAACCGCCCGTACGTGAAATAGCCCGCGGCGAGGACGACAATCGAAACGAGAACGACGATCGCGATCATGGACACGCATTATACATGAATGATAATCTCCCGGAAAAGATCATAATGTCGATGATCTCCCCAATGTTCGATATGGCCGGTTTTCGGCGTTCTCGACCGGTGAAAGGTAATTGCGATATGAGAATCGGATGGTCGGCCCGGATCCTGTTCCTCGTGTTTCTCGTCGCTCTCTGTGCGCCGGCGCGGGCTCTCTCCCAAGGCGATACGATCGCGTGCCTGCATGGTCTCGCGCTTCCCCTGCCGAAGGGCTACGCCGAGGTCGTCATCGCCCCGAATCCGGTCGAAGCGGCGCTTGCCCTCCGCGCGTGGAAGGCGCCGAAGGCGGGGGAGCGCATCGTCTGGCCCGGCCGCGGCGAGGAGATATGGCGCTCGATCGCGGCCGATACGCAGGGATGGTTCGCGGACAGCGTGCTCGCGGGCTGTTACGTCTACGTTCCGGTCGAAATGAAGCAACGGGCCGTGATGATTCTCCAGGCGAAAGGAGACGAGATCGCTTACGTGAACGGCGCGCCGCGCGCGGGGAACCCGTACTGTCTCAAGGACGCGCGCGAGTCGTGGGAGCCGAACTTCGATATCTCGTTTCTCCCCGTGATGCTCGAGAAGGGGCGGAACGATCTGATCTTCCGGTGCGGCCGGGAGCGGTTCAAGGCGACGCTGTACCCGCCTTCGAAGCCGGTATTTTTCAACTCGAGCGACGTGACCGTTCCCGACATCGTGGTGGGTCGGAAGACCGATGCATGGGCGTCGATCGTGGTCGTGAATGCGACCACCGAGCGGTTCGAGGATCTTCGGATCGAGGCCTCGAAACCGGGCGCCAGTCCTGTATCGGTGTCATCCGTCGGCGTCATACAGCCGCTGTCGGTCCGGAAGGCCGGATTCCGCTTCACGGTCGACGTTCCCGACTCGGCGGGTTCCATGAGGGTGATGGTGCGATTGCTGCGGTATCGAAAGGGCACGGACGAGGCGGACGTGTTCGACACGGCCGTGATTCCTCTCAGGGTCGCGGCGCCTTCTGAGAATCGGAAAGAGACGTTCGTCAGCGACATCGACGGAAGCGTCCAGTACTACGGCATCAATCCGGCGCGGGGGCTCGCGGCCGGCGAGCCGGCCGCGCTCTTTCTCAGCCTGCACGGCGCGTCGGTCGAGGCGGTCAACCAGTCGGGTTCTTATGAGCCCAAGACCTGGGGGCACGTCGTCGCCCCGACGAACAGGCGTCCGTACGGCTTCAACTGGGAGGAGTGGGGCCGCCTCGACGCGCTCGAGGTGATGGACGTCGTCAAGAAGCGTTACAATATCGACGAAGATCGGATCTACCTCACGGGGCACTCGATGGGCGGACACGGGACGTGGCACATAGGCTCCCTCTTCCCCGATCGGTTCGCCGCGATCGGTCCGAGCGCGGGATGGATTTCGTTCTGGACGTACCGCTTCCGCGGGATCGATCTCGGCGATACGACGGCTGTCCGCCGCATGATCCGCCGCTCGACGACGCCGAGCGAAACTTTCCTGCACGCAACGAATCTCGCGCAGCTCGGCGTCTACGTTCTCCATGGCGCCGACGATGACAACGTGCCCGTCACCGAGGCGCGCTCGATGGTCGAGAGGCTCGGGACGTTTCATCGGGATTTGGTCTATCACGAACAGCCGGGGGTGGGGCACTGGTGGGACCTCTCCGACGCGCCGGGGGTCGATTGTGTCGATTGGGCGCCGATGTTCGACTTCTTCGCGCGGCATGCGCGATCCGGCAAGGAGCGCATCCGCGAGGTTCACTTTCTCACGTCGAACCCCGGCGTCTCGGCGCGCAACAATTGGCTCACGATCGACGCGCAGACGCGGCAGCTCGAGATGAGCTCCGCGGACGTCCATCTCGATCCGGGCGATATCGCAGCCGGAAAGGGGAACCGGTTCGTCGGCACGACGGAGAACGTCGCGCGGCTCGCCCTGGACCTCGATGCCATGCAGAGCCCCTTGCCGATCACGGTCGAGATCGACGGGCAGAAGCTGGCCGACATACCCCACACCGCGGCGCAATCGCAGCTCTGGCTCGAGCGAAAGAGCGGCGTGTGGGCCGTCGCGGTCGAGCCGTCCCCCGACCTCAAGGGCTCCCGCCGCTATGGCACCTTCAAAGAAGCCTTCAGGAATCGCCCCGTATTCGTTTTCGGCACGAAGGGGACCGCCCATGAGAACGCGTGGGCCTTCGAAAAGGCCCGATACGACGCCGAGAAACTATGGTACCAGGGGAACGGCTCCATCGACGTCGTCCGCGACGTCGATTTCGATCCGACCGTCGAGCCCGATCGAAACATCATTCTCTATGGGAACAGCCGCACGAACGCCGCATGGAAGAAGCTGCTCCGGGACAGCCCCGTGCAGCTCGACGAGGCGCGCCTGACGGTCGGCGCCCGCGCGATCCCCGGCAGCGATCTCTGCTGCATCTTCATCCGCCCGCGCCCGGGGAGCGCTGCGGCGAGCGTCGGCGTCGTTTCCGGCACGAGCGTCGCCGGCATGAGGCTCGCGAACCGGCTTCCGTATCTCAGCCCGGGCATCGGCCTTCCCGACTGTACCGTCTTCGACCCGCGCGTCCTATCGGAAGGAGACACGGGCGTTCTCATGACCGGTTTCTTCGGACTTGACTGGGGCGTGGAATCCGGCGAATTTGTTATTGGGAAATGAAAGGAACGGCCACGAACCCGGCCGACGATCCATGAAGAAATGCCGATCGAATACGCCGGTCTTTGCCGCGCTTCTCGCGATCCTCGCGCTCGCGTCGCTCCCGAGTTCCGCGCAGTGCCGCACGTGGCGCGTCGCGATCGATCGAACCGGCGACGCGCCGACGATCCAGGCGGCGATCGACTCGGCCGCGGAGGGGGACGAGGTTCTCGTCGGCCCCGGCGTCTACACGTGGACGAACCAGGGCACGGGCGACGTGCCTGGATTCATCCGATTTCTCACCGGCCAGGAGGGAATCAGCCTCCGGAGCGAGCTCGGCCCCGGCGAGACCGTCCTCGACGCCGAATACCACAGCCGGGTCATTTACATCCACGCCCATAACCGGATCACCGTCGACGGGTTCACGATCAAGCACGGCGTCGCGCCGAGCTTCGGCGATTACGTCGGAGGGGGACTCTTCACGCACATCGCCCGCGAGGTCGTTCGCAACTGCGTCTTCGTCGGGAACAAGGCGAACTACGGCGGCGGCATCTCCTGCGTCGTCAACGACGGCTTCATCCGGGTGGAGAACTGCACCTTCATCGACAACGAGGCGGTCGGCGGCGGCGGCGCGCTCATTCTCTGGAACGGTACCGGAACGTGCTACGTGAGCGACTGCGTCATCCGGAACAATACGGCGGGGAGCCGGGGCGGCGGGATCTATCAGGGCGATTGCAATGCCGTCATCGAACGCTGCGTCATATCGGGAAACGAGGCGGGAACGGAGGGAAGCGGCTACTGCCAGTCCTCGGGGAAGACGGCCGTGATATCGGCGTGCACGTTCAGCCGGAACGGAAATTCCACATCCGTCATATACGCCAAGGGAGGCTCCATCCTCTCGCTCGAGCGGCTCATCGTGGCGTTCAATCTTGCGAAGGCGCTCGACGCCGACGCGACGTCGACCGTCTCGGTCGCCTGCTGCGATCTTTTCGGCAATCTTGGAGGGGACGCCATCCCCTCCGGCTTCATCCGGAAGGGCACCAACATATCCGCGGATCCCCTCTTCTGCGGCGCCCTCGGATCGGATAACTACTACCTGCGGAGCGACTCGCCGTGCGTTCCCGAGAATCAGGATTTCGACGAACTATGCCTGCCCATGGGCGCCCGTCCCGTCGCGTGCGGCGCGGTGTCCGTCGAGAGAACCACCTGGGGCGGCATCAAGAGCATTTTCCGTTGAAATATCCGGCAGGGAGCGCGCTTCGGCCCGCCGATCCTTACATGGCGCCGGGGACGTCGCCGCGCGCGGTCGCGCGGATGCGCCGGGACCACGCCTGCGCGTCGTCGAGCAGGATGTAGATCGTCGGGAGCAGCAGCAGCGTGATGAGCGTCGAGAAGGTCAGGCCGCCGACGATCGCGCGCGCCATGGGAAAGTAGGGAGGACCGCCCGACCCTCCGATCGACGTCTTGAGGATGGTCAGCGGAACGAGGTTCAGCACCGTCGTCGCGGCGGTCATGAGGATCGGGCGCATCCTGTCTCTTCCGGCCTGGAGGATCGCCTCCTCGCGCGGGAGCCCCGCGGCCCTGAGCTGGTTGATGTGGTCGACGAGCACGATGCCGTTGTTGACGACCACTCCGATGAGAATGAGGATTCCGATCATTCCCATGATCGACATCGTGGTTCTCGTCATGAGGAAGAACCAGAAGACGCCGACCACGGAGAAGATGATCTGCGTCCAGATCGCGGCGGGGAAGAGGAGCGATTCGAAGAGCGCGGCCATGACGAAATAGATGAGCGCGAGCGCGAGCAGCATGTTGATGAGCATCGTGTTGAACATCCTCTTGTCTTCGGTGAAGCTTTCGCCGAAGTTCCACGAATAGCCCGGCGGGAGGGCGTAATTCGCGAGCGCGTTCGATATCCTCTTTTTCGCTTCTCCCATCGTGATGTGATCGAGGTTGGCCGATACGCCGATGGCGCTCGTCCGATTCTCCCGGTGAATGCTCCGCGGGCCCGGCCGAACGAAGAAGTCCGCGACCGAGGCGAGCTTGACCGAGTTGTCGCCGCGCCCGATGAGCGGCACGTTCTCCAGCTGATCGATCGTTTGGCGGTCACGGTCCTGGAACTCGAGGCGCATGTCGATCTCCCCCTCGTCGGTCCGGAACCGGCGCAGGCTGATGCCGCGCATGGCGGTCGAGACGACTTGCGCGATTTCCTCCGTCGAGAAGCCCTGCTGGCGCGCCCGATCCCGATCGACGACGACCTGGACCTCTTTCCTTCCGACCTCCGCCTCGGACCGGACGTCCTTGAAGCCGGGAACACGCGACATCGTCCAT
>JAPLKY010000320.1 GCA_026387805.1 Candidatus Krumholzibacteriia bacterium | reverse complement strand
AGGTCCACGACGAGCTCGTGTTCGAGGTCGTTCCCGGCGAACGGGATCGTCTCGGGGCGCTTGTGAAGGAACGAATGGAATCGGCGCTCGCGCTCGACGTCCCCGTCCGGGCCGACATCGGATTCGGCCGGAACTGGTTGGAGGCGCACCGATGAGAGTTCCGGTCATCGGAGTAACGGGTCCGATCGCTTCGGGCAAAACCACTGTCGCGAAGACCATCGCCGCCGCCGGCGGCGTCCTCATCGATTGCGACGCGCTCGGCAAGCGGGCCCTCGAGGCGCCGGAGGTGCGGAAGGGGATCGTCGCCGCGTTCGGCGCCGGCGTGCTCGGCTCCGGGGGAGCCGTGTCGCGCAGGAGACTCGCGCGCATCGTTTTCGCCAGCGACCGGGATCTCGAGCGGCTCAACCGGATCGTCCGGACGTCCCTCAAGCGGATCATCACGGACGAAGTGCTGAAGCGCCGCGTGCGCGCGCCCTACATTGTGCTTGATGCGGTGCTCCTTTTTCAGTATAAGTTCAGGTTCAAAGTGGATTACGCCGTCGTGACAAGGGCTTCCCGGCGGATGCGTCTCGCTCGGATCATGCGCAGGGACGGCGTTTCACGAAGCGAGGCGGCCGCGAGGATCGAGCGCCAGAGGAAGCTCGAGAGCGGTTGGGCGATGGCCGATGCGTCGATTGCGACGGACGGACCGCTCGCGCGCGTGCGGTCGGAAGCCGGAAGAATCCGGGATCGATTTCTCGCACGGCCGATGACGGCGGAGAGGAAGGCACGATGCAGGAGAAGCTCACGCACCGGGAGATAGAAGAGCAGGTGCTCGAGATGGAGCGGCAGCTTTCGGGGCTGCGCGGTTGCCTTTGACCCGGAAGGGATGCGGAAGGACATAGCGGGGATCGAAAAGGAGATGGAGAAGGCCGGCTTCTGGGACGACCGGGAGCGCGCCGAGAAATCCGTCTCGAAGCTCAAGGATCTCAAGGGGAAGCTCGAACCGCTCGAGCGTCTCGAGAACGACATCACGCAGCTCAAGGATCTCCTTTCGATGGAGGGGGGCTCCGAGGATTCGGCGATGCTCGACGAGCTCGAAACCGAGCTCGCGGGGCTGCGCAAAAAGCTCGGAGATTTCGAGCTCAGGATCCTCCTCTCGGGGGAGAACGACCGGGGCAACGCCCTCATGAACATCCACCCGGGGGCCGGCGGCACCGAATCCCAGGACTGGGCGGAGATGCTGCTCAGGCTCTACCGGAAATATTTCGAAAGAAACGGGTTCGAGATCCGTCTCCTCGATCTCCAGCCGGGAGACGAAGCGGGAATAAAGAACGCGACCCTCGAGATCACGGGGGAATACGCGTACGGAAGGATGAAGGCGGAGGGCGGCATCCACCGGCTCGTCCGCATTTCGCCGTACGATTCGAACCACCGGAGGCACACCTCGTTCGTATCGGTCTTCGTGTACCCCGAGGTCGAGGATAAGATCGACGTCGAGATAATGCCGAACGACATCCGGGTCGACACGTATCGCGCGAGCGGCGCCGGAGGCCAGCACGTCAACAAGGTCTCCTCCGCGGTGCGTATCACGCACTTCCCGACCGGAATCGTGGTCCAGTGCCAGAACGAGCGGTCCCAGCACAAGAACCGCGAGATGGCGATGAAGGTGCTCCGTTCCCGGATCTACGCGAAGCTCCAGGAGGAAGAGGAAGAGCGGAAGGCGAAGGCCGCCGGCGAGAAGAAAGACATCTCGTGGGGAAACCAGATCCGGAGCTACACGATGCAGCCCTATACGCTCGTGAAGGATCATCGCACGGGGGTCCAGACGAGCAACGTCCAGGCGGTCATGGACGGCGAGATCGACGAGTTCATAGAGGGGTATCTCCGCTGGAAGGAAAGGAAAGAGTGACATGAGCGACACGGGTGCGCCCGCGGGCGGCCAGGAGCGGGAACAGAGGAAGGCGAAGCTCGCGCGGCTGCGGGAAATGGGCGTCGTCCCGTATGCGTACCGGTTTCAGCGCTCGCATTCGACGGCCGAGGCAGCGGCGCAGGAGGCGGATCTCGCCGCGGGCGGATCGGCAATCTCGCTCGCCGGGCGCGTCATGTCGCTCAGGGGACACGGGCATACCGCGTTCGGGCACATCAAGGACGCGAGCGGTAAGCTCCAGTTCTATATCCGGGACGACGAGGTGAGCGCGCGAGAGTTCGAGATCTTCAAGCTCGTCGACATGGGGGATATCGTCGGCATCACGGGAACGATCTTCAGGACGAAGACGGGCGAGCTCACGCTGCGCGTTTCATCGCTCGAGCTTCTCAGCAAGGCGATCAATCCGCTCCCCGAGAAATGGCACGGGCTCCAGGACAAGGAGCTGCGCTACCGGCGGCGCTACGTCGATCTCATCGTGAACGACGACGTCTATCGGACCTTCCTCACGCGATCGAGGATCGTCGAGGCGGTGCGCCGGTTTCTCGTCGAGCGCCGCTTCGTCGAGGTCGAGACCCCGATCCTGCAGCCGCTCTACGGCGGGGCGCTCGCGCGCCCGTTCGTCACGCATCACCATACGCTCGACGTCGATCTCTATCTCCGCATCGCGGACGAGCTCTATCTCAAACGCCTCATCGTCGGCGGGATGGAGCGCGTCTTCGAGTTCTCGAAGGATTTTCGCAACGAGGGTATGGACCGGTCGCACAATCCCGAGTTCACGATGCTCGAGTGCTACGCGGCGTTCTGGGATTACACCGACATGATGGGTTTCGTCGAAGAGCTCTTCACCTCGCTCGCCCGCGAGATACGCGGCGGAACGAGCCTGAAGTACGGCGAGCACGAGATCGAGCTCGCGCCGCCGTGGCGCAGGCTGAAGTACTTCGACACGTTGCACGAGGCCGTGGGGACGGACGTTCGGAACGCCGGCGCGGAGGACCTCCGGCGCCTGGCGCTCGCGCGCGGGCTCGATCCGGGGGACGCGGAGAGCCGCGGGGATTATCTCGATCTCATTTTCTCCGAGCTCGTGGAGCCGCGGCTCATCCAGCCGACGTTCGTGATGGACTACCCGGTCGAGATCTCCCCGCTCGCGAAGATCCATCGGAGCGAGCCGGGCGTCGTGGAACGGTTCGAGCCGTACATCGCGGGATACGAGGTGGGGAACGCCTTCAGCGAGCTCAACGATCCGGCCGAGCAGCG
>JAPLKY010000210.1 GCA_026387805.1 Candidatus Krumholzibacteriia bacterium | reverse complement strand
GGCTGCGACGGAACCGATGACTATATCTGGCTCATCGCGCGGGACGCAGCCAATAATCCTATCCCCGGGATTCCCTGGACCGATTACTGGATGGACGCATGCGACGCCGCGCAGCAGCTTGCCCTCTGCGTCGAGTCGATCGTCGCCGATTCTCTGACCGGCCAGAACGGCCGAACGACCTTCTCCGGCATCATCAGGGCGGGGGGATGTGTGTCGACCGGCGGCGTATATATGGCGATACAGGGCCATATCATCAAGATTCCCCCCACGTGCCAGTACAAGCTGTGTCTCTCCGTCGTTATCAAAGGCCCCGACCTCACGGGCGCTTCCGGCAAGCCGGACGGCGTCGTCAACCTGTCCGATCTCGTCCCCTACGGCACGAGCTACAACAAGAACCTGGGCCAGAGCGGTTACAGCGCCTGCTGCGATTTCAACGACGACGACAAATGCAACCTGAGCGATTTCGCGTACTTCGGGGCGCACTATCAGCACTCGTGCTTGTGACGCAGCGCCGTAGGGCGGCGTCGGAAAGCCCCTGCAGGATCGGAAAGCCCCTGTAGAAAGGGAAAAGTGGTGTTCATGCGCGTCACGTTATTGGCGATGGCGGCGGCGTTCATGATCGCGTCTCCCGCACGGGCCTGCGATGCGGATGACTGCGCCAGCAGGGCGGGCCTGAGCTGCCCGAGCATGCAAATCAGCGTATGTCCGGGAGGCGATTATGAAATGATCAAGAATGGCTGCGGAGGCACCGGCGATTATATATGGGTCGAAATCCGCGGATGCACCGAGTATCCGATTCCCATTCCCGGCATTCCGGCTACCGACTTCTGGATCAATGCGTGCGACCAGGCCCGGCAGCTCGCTCTCTGCGCCACGCCGATCATCGCCGATTCGATCACCGGCGCGAACGGCCGAACGACGTTCTCGGGCGTCCTCAGGGCGGGTGGATGCGCTCTCAGCGGCGGGATCTGGATAGCGGTTCAGGGCAAGGTAATCAAGGGCCCCTATCCCCATTGCATATCTAATATATGTCTTCCCATCGTCATCAAGAGCCAGGACATGACCGGCGCCGGCGGAAAGCCGGACGGCATCGTCAACCTCTCCGACCTGATTCCCTTCGGCACCAGCTACAACAAGAACCAGGGCGCGCCCGGCTACAGCGCCTGCTGCGATTACAATGACGATAACAGGTGCAACCTGAGCGACTATGCCTATTTCGGGACGCACTATCAGCACCGGTGCCAGTGATCCCGGTCGGGCACGCGACGATAAGGGGCACGCGACGATACTCCTTTGAAATGCATGCCATCTGTGGTATATCCGGATCAGCGGTTGAACCCCCTCAAGCTTCGAAAAAACAAAAGGGAGGTACGGGTATGCGTTTCGTTATTGTGCTTTTTGCGGTTCTTATGATCGCGTCCGCGGCGAACGCGCAGGCGAACCCGCCAGTGTCCGATTGCCGCAGCACGGCGGGGGTGAGTTGCCCGAGCATGAAAATCTCCATATGCCCGCAGGGTGATTTCGAGCAGATACGAAACGGCTGCGGCGGCACGAACGATTATATCTGGATCGTGGTGCGAGATATAGACGGTAATCCTATTCCCGGCATTCCCGTGACGGATTACTGGATGAACGCATGCGATGCCGCGCAGGCGCTCTACCTCTGCCTCAATCCGATCGCCGCCGATTCGCTGACCGGCTTCAACGGCCGAACAACCTTTTCCGGCGACTTCAGGGCGGGGGGATGCGTGCTGACCCAAGGCCTATGCATAGCGGTGCAGGGCCTTGTTCTCAAGAGCGTCTACCCCGACTGCGCGACCAATCTGTGTCTGAACGTCGTCATCAAGGGTCCCGACCTCACGGGACCTCTCAGCCGTCCGAACGGCATCGTCAACCTCTCCGACGCTGTTATCTTCGGATTCAGCTTAGGCAAGATTCCGGGCGAGCTCGGCTACAACGCATGCTGCGATTACGACGGTGATAACATATGCGGTTTGAACGATCTCGCAGCTTTCAACTTACACTATCAGCACCGTTGTCCGTGACGGCGGGGGCATTTTTCAAACGAAAGCCGCGCTCAGCTGTATGAATGAGAGGAATACGGTACCGGCGCCGGACGATTCGGATCTGGCGCTGCGGGGTCACGCGGGAGATCGTAAGGCGCTCGAAGAGCTCTTCGGGCGCTATGAGAAGGGCCTTTATGGTTTCGTGAACCGTCTCGTCGGGGGCGCCGCCGACCCTGCGGACGTCTATCAAGAGGTGGTGCTCAGGGCGATCGTGAACCTCGGTCGTTTCAATCCCAAGATGAGCTTCAGAACGTGGCTCTTCACCCTCGCGGCGAATCACTGCAAGAATATTCTACGCTCGAGAGAGCAGCGAGGAAAGTTCCATATGCCGTCCGTGCGTCGAGCCGGTGACGATTCTGAAGTGGAAATCATGGAGAGCGCGCCGGACCGCGCTCCCGGCCCCGATCGGAGGACGGAGGACGCCGAGTTCGTCGACGCGCTCGAACA
>JAPLKY010000304.1 GCA_026387805.1 Candidatus Krumholzibacteriia bacterium | reverse complement strand
GTGACGAAGGTGGCGGGCGAGCTCCTCTGTGATTATTATTTCAAACGATTCGGCGTCGATACGCGCGGCGTGCGTTTTCCCGGCATCATATCGAACGGAACGCTTCCCGGGGGAGGGACGACCGATTACGCGGTGGAGATCTTCTATGCGGCGATCAAAAGCCGGAAGTATACCTGCTTCCTCAAACAGGGAACTTCGCTCGACATGATGTACATGCCCGACGCGATCAAGGCCGCGATAGGAGTTATGGAGGCCGATCCGGCGAAGCTGAAGCACCGGAATTCGTTCAACGTCACCGCGATGCATTTCACCCCCGAGATGCTCGCCGCGGAAATTCAGGAGCACATCAGGGACTTCGTGATGGATTACCGCGTCGATCCCATGAGGCAGCGGATCGCCGATTCGTGGCCGAACTACATGGACGATGGCGCCGCGCGGGAGGAGTGGGGCTGGATGCCCGATTTCGATCTCGCGAAGATGACGGCGGACATGATCCGGGTGCTCGGGACGAGGCACGAACAGGGCTTGCTCGTATGAAAGGACGCCGATGTACACCGACAAGCTGAAGAAAGAGTTTCAAACAACCTTGCAGGAGATCAGGGACGCCGGGCTCTACAAGACCGAGCGGGTTATCGTCACCGAGCAGCGGCCCGCGATCAAGGTGGAGTCGGGGCAGGAGGTTCTCAACTTCTGCGCGAACAACTATCTCGGCCTCTCCAACAACAAGGATCTCGCCGCAGCGGCAAGTGAAGCGATGCGAACGCGCGGCTTCGGTCTTTCGTCCGTGCGGTTCATCTGCGGAACGCAGGATATCCACAAGAAGCTCGAACGCCGGATCTCGGAGTTCTTCGGGACCGATGACGCGATCCTCTATTCTTCATGCTTCGATGCGAACGGCGGCCTCTTCGAGGTGCTTCTCGGCGAGGATGACGCGATTATCTCCGACGCGCTCAACCACGCCTCGATCATCGACGGCGTCAGGCTCTGCAAAGCGAAGCGTTTCCGCTACAACAACAACGACATGGCCGATCTCCGCGCCAAGCTCGACGAAGCGAAGGCCGCCGGCGCGAAACGGATCATGATCGCGACGGACGGCGTTTTCTCGATGGACGGCATCGTCGCGAAAGTGGACAAAATCTGCGATCTGGCCGAGGAATATGAGGCCCTCGTCATGGTCGACGACTCTCATGCGACCGGATTCTTCGGTCCGACGGGGCGCGGGGCGGTCGAGCACTGCGGGGCGATGGGAAGAGTTGATGTCATCACCTCGACCCTGGGGAAGGCGCTCGGGGGCGCTTCCGGCGGCTTTACCACGGGGCGAAGGGAAATGATCGACCTTTTGCGGCAGCGGTCGCGTCCGTACCTTTTCTCCAATACGATGGCGCCGGCGCTCGTCGCGGCGTCGATCGAGGTTCTCGACATGCTCTCGCGGACGAGCGATCTCAGGGAGCGCCTCAGAACGAACACGAAGTATTTCCGGGACAAGATGACCGTGGCCGGATTCAACATCATACCGAGCGAGCATCCGATCGTTCCCGTCATGCTCGGCGACGCGAAGCTCGCGCAGGCCATGGCGGCGAAGCTTCTCGACGAGGGGATCTACGTCATCGGCTTCTTCTATCCGGTCGTGCCGAAGGGAGCGGCCCGTATCCGCACGCAGATATCGGCCGCGCACACGAGGGAGCAACTGGATAAGGCGATCGCGGCGTTCACGAA
>JAPLKY010000140.1 GCA_026387805.1 Candidatus Krumholzibacteriia bacterium | reverse complement strand
ATATTGGATGACTCCGCCTTCTCAGCGATGCGGCGGATGAGCCTCGTCAGCTCGTCGAGGGTGAGGCCGAGGTTCGTGAGCGTGTCGGTATAGAGCGGGTCGCTTCCGCCGTTGCGGATGATGATCTCCGGCCTGAATTCGTCGATGAGGGGGAAGACGATCTCGTCGAGAGCGAGATCGTACATCGCGCCCCCCGACATCGGCGGCATCGGGATGTTCACCGTGAAGCCCGTGCCGGGGCCGCTCCCGATCTCGTCGGCGAATCCCCTTCCCGGATAGAGCGTTCGCGGATCCTGGTGAATCGAGATGAAGAGGACGCGCGGCTCCTCGATGAAGATATCCATGGTGCCGTTTCCCTGGTGGGCGTCGGTATCGAAGATGAGGATGCGCTCCTTCCCGTCGCGAAGGAGCGCCGCGGCCGCTACCGCGACGTCGTTGAATATGCAGAATCCCTCGCCGTAGCCCGGGCCCGCGTGGTGGAGTCCGCCGAAGCCCGCGGCGAGTCCCGTGCGCGCGGCTTCTCTCGCCGCCGCGACGGAAGAGCCGACGATGAGCCGCGCCGCGTCGATCGAGCCGGGCAGGAGCTGCGTATCGATCGAGAGGTATCCGCGCCTCTTCTCGAGCGAGACCACCCGGTCGATGTAGGAGCGTTCGTGAACGAGCTCGAGGAGATCGTTTCCGGCGCTCTCCGCTTTCCTGATGTCGAGGCGGGCATAGGAAGCGGGAAAGCGTCCCCGGAGCTCCTTCATGAAACGCTCAAAGCGGCTTCCCTGGAACGGATGGCTCGGGCCGAAATCGTATGCGGCGAAGCTCGGATTGTAGAAAAATGGAATTCCCATCGCGCGTCGATCCCTTCGGGGCGCCCGTCCGGCGCTCCCCCGGGTGCCGCGCGTGGTTGCGCGGGGGCGAGGCGGCGGGCGTTACGGCGTCGTGATCTTGTATTTCTTCCGGGCGAGCTGCGGAAAGTGCGTGGGGGCGAGCAGACGCGAGGTGCCCGACAGGGCGAGCGCGCGCTCGATCGAGTTCTCGAGCTCGCGGACGTTTCCGGGCCAGGGATTCGTGAGGAGAAACTTCATCGCTTCCGATGAGATCTCGACGCCGGTCTTGTTCATCTTCGATCCGAACTTCCGCAGGAAATGCTCGACGAGGGGGATGATGTCCTCCTGCCTCTCGCGGAGCGGCGGAATCGTGATGGGCACGACGTTGAGGCGGTAGTAGAGATCCCCCCGGAAGAGACCTTTCTTGACGTCGTCGCTCAAGTCCCTGTTCGTCGCCGCGATGACGCGCACGTCCACCTTGCGATCGGTGTTCTCGCCGACACGGCGAACCTCCCCTTCCTGGAGGACGCGGAGCAGTTTGACCTGGAGCGGGAGCGGCATCTCGCCGATCTCGTCGAGGAAAATGCTGCCGCCGCTCGCGGCCTCGAAAAGCCCCGGCTTGTCGCTCACCGCGCCCGTGAACGAACCTTTCTTGTGGCCGAAGAGCTCGCTCTCGAGGAGGTCCTTCGGCATCGCGCCGCAGTTGATCGTGACGAGAGGCTTGTCCTTGCGCAATCCGTTGGAGTGGATCGCGCGGGCAATGAGCTCCTTGCCCGTTCCCGTCTCGCCCTGGATGAGCACGGTCGTGGTGTAGGAGGCGATCTTCTGGATCGTGAGGAAGATCTCCTGCATCGACCTGCTCCGGCCGATGAAGCCCGAGAGCTCGTACTTACCCGTAAGCTCCTGGCGAAGCTTCAGGTTCTCCCGCTCGAGCGCCTCCTGGGAGTGGACGACCTTGCCGTGAAGCTTCGCGTTCTCGACCGCGATGGTCGCTTGCGACGCGAAGGCCGTGATGATCGACATGTCGTCCTTCGCGAGCGCGGGGGAGAGGCGGTCGCTGTCGGCGTAGATGACGCCGATGACCGACTGCTCGAGGAGGAGGGGCACGCAGACGGCGCGCTTGAGCTGGAGATCGATGACGCTCTTCTGATCCTTGAAGCGGTTGTCGTCGAGAAGATCCGATATGAAGAGGGGCTCGCCGCGATCGGCGGCGTCGTTCACGATGCTGAAGCTTATGGCGAATTCCTCCATCCTGAGCGCTCGCTTCTCGCTGTCGCGCGCGACCCTGAACTCGAGAACGCCTCGGTCGTCGGCAAGCATGAGAAAGCCCCGGTTCGCGTCCGCGAGCTGGATCGTCGAATCGATGATCTTCTCGAGCACCTCATCGAGATCGAGGGTCGAGTTGAGCGCCTTTGTGATGTCGGTGAGCAGCTCGAGCTTCCCGATCCTGTGGGTCATCTTCTCGAACTCTCTCGCCGCGTTTTCCCCTGCGCGCACCGGCGCGGATGCCTCGAGCTCCCGGAGATCGCTCCGCGCTTCGGCGAAGAACTCGTCCGATTTCGCCGCCTTGAGATGGTTCTTCGGTTCGTGCTCGGTCTTCTTGTTGCGCATGGCGGGGCACCTCTGTTTCTTCAGCGTACTCCAAGGACAGTGTGAACGTTCACGTGAACACATTTTTCCCCGAATGCGTCGACCGGCAGACGGCGTCCGTCGCCTCGCAACCGTTTGCTCCAAAAGCGGTTGCGGAGGTTGGGCGGCCCACCCGGCGAGAAAGGCACGTCTCTTGTTATCTCCTGAATCGGAGGCGATGTACGAATGACGAGAATCTCTGCAGGTGATCCGGACGATCCGTTCGTGGAGGATATGAGATGGCGGTAACATGGCGCAGGGACTACCACTTCCCGCGCGGAGAAACGATTCGGAAGCGCGGCCCCGGCGCACCTGGCCACAAGTCCGCCGAGGCCCGCTCCCGGACTGATACTCCTTGCAGGATTGTCGAAGCGACTTACCCGGGCTCTATTCATCTCAGTACTCGGCCTTTCGGGCCGGCTCGCTGCTCAAACCTCCGGCCCCATTGCGGGATGACCGCCGAATTCACTGAGAATCTAACTCTCTCCCGGGCACACGCTCTCGGTGATAGTCCCTGGTCCTCGGAAGGGCGCTCTCCCGCCGTTCCGTCGAGTCCAGCTATTGTGCTGTTGCGTATGCGACTGGCTGCAATACGGTTTGACATCAATCGCATGGGGCATGCCATTCTGGAGGCATTTTGAAACCAATGCTTAATGTATTGATGAATAACGAGATACAGAGGTATTTCCCGCCGATTGGAGGCACCCGCGGCGGGATGGGTTCTGAAAAGCGTCAAATTATGTTTACAAATTGTTGGCATTGCTCACCTAACAGGATTTTCTATAAGAGATTATACATGTGTAAACAGATTTTGACAATAGGAAAAAATAGATTACGTTTCTTCGGTCTTCTATCGGGATTCGACCTCAATTCATGTTTTCCGGTCTTGCCGGGCGCCGAGAGTCCGGTGCCCACTTGACAGGCCAGGGAGGTTCTGGTAGAATTTACCTAGTCAGAGTTCGGCAGGCGGCTCCTTACTAGGGTTGAACGACAAAACCGAGTTTTCGCGTGCAATGCTCGTCTTTTTCCAGGATCGAGTCATTATGAGGAATAGTAGTCGAAAAATCGCGATCTTCATGTTATTGAGCCTCGTCGCCGGGGCGGTTCCCGCATTTTTCGCGGCGCGCGTCGAGGCTCGCGAGCCCCGGGCCGGCATCGCTCAGCCCGATAATTGGAAACTGGGCGGGGAGCCAGGCGAGGATCCGCATCTGAAAACGATTCCGACGATTTACATCATCCATGAATCGGGGCCTCTCGGAGCCGAGGGAGACGATGGCCCCGTTCTATTGGATGAGAGCTCCATAAACCTGGAGGGTTCACGGGAGGCAAGCGGGCGCTGTCTGGGTTCTCGGGTGAATCTTGCGTGGAGGATGTTTCTCCGCACCTGGCTTTGGCAATTGCATCGGTAATTCACTGGGAATCGGATTGATGAAAGACACAGAGCTGATTCGGACATACGTGGTCGAAATCGAAGACCTGCAGAAGCGCGGAGAATATGCGAAGGCTTGTGAACGCGCGAAGCAGGTCCTCTCTCTATGCGATCGCGACGACGTCGATCCCGGGACCCGCTGCGAGATCCTGATTCTCGCGGCGAAGAGCGCCTATTACGTCACGAGCTTCGATGAGGCGCTCCGGCTGTGCTCGACCGCGGAGGATCTTCTCGGAGCGAACGATGCTCCCGCGCGGACCGCGCGACTCTTCGCGTCCGCTCTCGTGAGAGCGAACGTGTCCCGCCGCCGGGGAAACCTGAAAGAAGCCCTTGCGATCCTGGAGCCGCACCGGCAGACCGCCGCCGGGGAAGTTCCTCCGTCTCTCGTGTCCGAGCGGCTGCTCATCGAGGGCGCGTGCCGGTTCTATCTCAATGAAATCCGATCCGCCGAGGAGAGCCTCGAGGCCGCCCTCGGACTCGCGATACCTTATGCGGACGCGAGGATGAAATCCCGCGTGCTCATCATGCTCGGTCTCGTCGCCCAGAACAAGGGATTGCACGAGGCCGCGCTCGAGTACTTCGATCGCGCGAAGGATATCTGCCACGCGGGCTCGGATCACTATGGCGAGGCTGCCGCCGCGCTCGACGCGGGGATTCTCCTCTATCGGCGGGGGAGATTCTCGAGCGCCGAGAGAAGGATCGAGCGGGCGAAAGAGATCTTCGCGAGCATCGGTTGGAGCGTCGGTGTCTCGCGGTCTCTGCTCGCGCTCGGCAGCCTCTCGACGTATCGGGGGGAATTCGCGCGCGCGGTGCGGTGCTTCCGGGACGCGGGTCGCATCGCCGAGCAGGGAGGATTCGCCCGCGAGCGGGCGCTCGCCCGCGAATACCTCGGCGACGTGCATCTCGATCGCGGGAGGCTGCAGACCGCGGAGAGGCGCTACCGGGAGTGTCTCCGCATCGCGGAGGACGTCGCGCCCGAAGGGGATATCGTGCTCGAGATCGAAAGAAGGCTCGGCGAGCTCTATCTCGCGAAGGACGATCCCGCAGCCGCCCTGTCCCATCTGCGTAAGGGGCTCCGGCTGTCGCAGCGGCTCCAGAACGAGCTCGAAAAGGGAGCCATCCTGAGATGCATGGGAAAGGCGGCCTTTTCGCTCGGGGCGCTCTCGCGCGGCGTCGCATTATTCAAGAAGGCCGCCGGAACGTTGCAGCGGGCCGGCTGCGATTTCGAGCTCGGGAAGACGCACGTGGCATTCGCCGAAATGCTCCTGGAAAACGACGACATGCTCGATGAAGCATGGTCGAGCGCCGTGGAGGCGGGACATATCTTCGGAGCGCTCGAGAGCGAGGCATGGAAAGCCGCCGCGGGACGCTGCATCGATCGTGTTATCGCGCGGCGCGGAAGGCGGTTCCAGGCGGATCCCGTGCTCAGGGGCGGAAAGAAGGTCGTCAAGATCGAGTACTCTCCCGAATTCGCGCGACACGAGGGCTTCGTCGCCGTCTCGGAGGCGATGCTCAGGCTGCATGAACAGGTGCGATTCGCGGCCGGATTCGACCGGCCGGTTCTCGTGACGGGCGAGACGGGGACGGGCAAGGAGCTCGTGGCGCGGATGATTCACGCGTTGAGCGCGAGAGGCCGGCGCCCGTTCGTCGCCCTGAACTGCGCGGCCGTGCCCGATCATTTGTTCGAGAGCGAGTTCTTCGGGCACCGTCGCGGGTGTTTCACCGGGGCTCTCACCGACAGGATCGGATTGTTCGAGGAGGCAACCGGCGGCACCCTGTTCCTCGACGAGGTCGGCGAGCTCACGACGCTGCAGCAGGTGAAGCTGCTCAGAGTGCTGCAGGAGGGAAGGATTCGCCGGGTCGGCGAGAATCGCGAGCGCGCAGTGGACGTGCGAATCATCTCGGCGACGAACCAGAACCTCGAAGAGAAGCTCGGCCAGGCCGCTCTGCGCGAGGATTTCTATTATCGGATCAACGCGGAGCACCTCCTCGTGCCGTCGCTCCGCGAGCGGCGGGAAGACATCGTTCCGCTCATCGCTTTCTGTCTCTGCATGAACGGCGCCGACGGGCGGCGGGTCGCGAGAATCGAGGAGGCCGCCCTGAAATGCCTCCAGCGCTACTCGTGGCCCGGAAACGTCCGGGAACTCTTTGCGGTGCTCGAGCGCGCGAAGTATATTGCAAACGGCGGCACCGTCACGCTCGAGATGCTGCCTGAACGGATCAAAGCGCGCGGCGGAGCACCGGACGTTGTAGCGGCACGGCAGGGCGCGGTCGCGCCGGGCGTGGCCGTACGGGGCGCCGGCACGCGGGTCGACTCGTCGCAGAGGCTCAGAAAGGCGCTCGATCTCTGCGGCGGCAACAAGGCCGCGGCGGCCCGATGGCTCGGCATCTCGCGCGGCACGATCTACAAAGAGCTCCGGCGCTCGGGGCTCCTCGACGCCGTCAATAACCGAAACCGCTTCAGAATGTAACCACCGTAGACAACTGCGTGAACACCGTGAACAACCGCATGAATGCGGGCTCGATCGCCGGAGTACGCGCAATTCCAGGCCGGCGAATGGGCGGAGATAACTGCTTATGAATGCGTTTGTTGGCGAGGCTCGAATATTTCGCGCGAAATCGCGCGCACGGGGCGGGATGGCACGAAGTATGATATTACATATGGTAGCGAGTCGAACGGTCAGCAAAAAAGAAAAGAACCATTCAGAGCTGCGGTCCGCTCTTTGTCCCCCCATCGCGCAACCGTACCGTAGTGAGGATGGTTCTTTTTATTGTTGACAATTCCCGGGGATTAATGGCACAATCAATAGAGCAAGGGGGCAATCCAACCAAGAAATTCTGGAGGGACCAATGAGCAATCTCAAAAGGGTCTTAATGCTGTACGGCCTTATCGTATGCGCCGTGAATATTATCGTCATCTCTTCGGCCGCGCATGCGACCATTGTCTACGTGGACAAACCGGATGTTCTGAAGATCTCGCCGAAGCCCAATATTCAGTGCGGTGAGCCGGGGGAGGAGGGCAATACAAGGCTGGGAGGATTGGCCGCCGCTAGTTCCGCGTTCGATTCAGGTGTGGACCAGGGGACGATAGCAGAAAACGGAGAGAAGCAGCCGGCCCAGCGATACATTTCAACGTTCAGATCCTATTTCTCATTCCTCCTAAGGTATTTGATTTGGAGGATGTGATTTGATCGGAGCATCCGCGGCTCCTTGAATGCGACGGAGATTGATGCAGATAGATATGCAACTGCTGGAGAACCTCACGTTGCTCGTTTCGAGAAGAGCATACCGTGAGGCGCTTGCAGAGATTGAGGGCAGGGGTTTCCTTCAGCCTGACGGCTTGCAAACCGTAAGCAATCAGGCGCCTCTAGCTCTTCTAATCGCAGATATCTGTTACAGAAATCAGCGGTTTCCGGAGTCAGAAGAGTGTTTGCGTCTCCTCAAAGAACATTTCCCTGATCTTGTGAACGACATTCGATATATAGAATTGAAATCGAATCTTCTCATTAAGAGAAGAGGGATTGACGAGGCTCTGGAGCTCCTGGAAGGAGCGATCAAGAGGAACTGGTCAGAGAACCAGCACAATTTGATACTCTATCTCCTTGGCGTGGTCCGACTGAGCAGTGGCGATTATATCATAGCGAATCGATACCGGAAGAACCCATCAGATGCTCGGCGTTCTTGCCTATCGGAGGGGCATGTATGATGAGGCCCGAAGGAATCTCGCTCTAGCCAGAGCATTTTCGTCCAGATGCTCCTATCAGATCGGTTTGATCAACTCCAAGATCGCTTTCGCTCGGATAGCCATATTCAGAGGAAAATATGAGCCTGCCAAGAGAATACTGCAGGGGACGTTCAGGCGTGCTCAGATGATCAACTATGAACGAGGAGCAGCTCTTTCGGCTGAGTTTCTCGGAGAGGTCTACCATTATCTTGCTCAGTATACAGATGCTCTCAGGTACCTCAAGATAGCCGCAAATCATGCGGCAGAGACTGCTCCTCACGGCGACATCGCAGTCGAGGTTCTTCGGCGGCAAGGGGAGGTTCTGATTGCGGTAGGAAGGGAGAAAGAGGCCGAAGAAACGCTGATCAAAGCGCTCGAGATCGCAGATAATTTGCATGATCACCATGAGCTGGGGGCGGGACTGCGGGCATTTGGCACTCTCGAAGAACGAAAAGGCAACCTTGTCTCCGCCCGGTCGTATTTCAAGGAATCCATTGCAACATTCCGTCTCATCAAGGATCCCTTTGAGCTTGCATCCACATACTACGTCGCCGCGAATTTCAATGGGCGCTGGAGTGAGGTCGACAACGTCGCCGCGGATTTGCGGACTGAGCTTCTTGATGAAGCCCGAGCGTACGCAATAGAGGGGATGCATCTCTACACCTCCATCGGCCTTGAGGACCGCGCCCGCGAATGCAGAGAGCTTCTGGGCAGGCTCGAGGCCGGGAGCCATCGCGGGGCGAGCTCAGCAAGCAAGACAAGCATAGCATTCGATCGTAAGAATTTGGTGGGGGGCATCCTCGTCGTGCAGTCGCAGCACATGCAGGGTGTCGTTTCCAGGGTGAAGCAGTACGCCCCTTCGAAGATACCAATCCTTATATTCGGGGAAACAGGGACCGGCAAGGAGCTTGTTGCCCGGTTGATCCATTCATTGAGCCAACGGTCGCACGGTCCATTCGTTCCCGTGAATTGCGCCACCCTGCCGGAGCCCGTCTTCGAGAGCGAGGTTTTCGGCCATCGCAGGGGCTCTTTCACGGGCGCTGTTATGGACAAGATAGGACTCATGGAGCAAGCCTCCGGCGGCACGCTTCTCCTCGACGAAATCTCTGAGTTATCGAACGGTCAGCAGGCGAAGCTTCTCCGCGCGCTTCAGGAAGGGACGATCCGCCGGGTGGGTGAGACACGCGAACGGCCGGTTGACGTCCGTATCATCTGTGCCTCGAACTCGAATCCCGAGGAGCTTCTCGAGTCGGGGAGTTTCCGAAAGGACCTGTTCTATCGCGTCGCCGGGCAGGTGATCGAGCTCGAGCCGCTCCGGCGCCGGCAAGACGATATTCCGCCACTGTTCGCGTACTATGTGAGCAAATCCGGAAAGACCGTTTCCATTGAGAACGGCCTCATGGAGTTGCTCTACGACTATCCATGGCCGGGAAACGCGCGCGAGCTCGTCAACGTTGTGAACGCGCTTCTGCTCGCCGCTGACGGGACCGGTGTGATGCGCGTCAAGGATCTGCCGATCAAGATCAGGGACTACGTGCTATCCGAACGTCTGCTCGCCTCGCCGAACAATCGGGGGAACATGGGAGCTCTCAACAAGACTTGCGCGGAACCTTCGGATGAAGATCAGGCTCTGAAAGAGCTCATTGCGGCAAGCCTCAAGCGTTGCGGAGGCAACAGGTCCGAGGCAGCTCGGGACCTCGGCATTGGACGGAGCACGCTCTACCGCCACTTGAAAGAGCTTGACTCGCTTAAGGACTAATCCTCTTATCTTGACCTTTCTTGACTCCCCCTGAAAAGTGTCCCAACTGTGCCAACTGTCCCATTTGAGTGGGACAGATGAATAAACGACTTACGGAAAAACTGTGCCGCAGTGGGACAGTTCACGAAGCATGGTCCGGTACCGGAGCTCCAGCGGAAACGCCATCCTCTCCAAGAAAATGGCCGCTTTCCCCGATTCTCGCGCCCCCCTCTAACCGCAATCATAGCAGTCACCTATGAGCATGAACTGCGAGCTGCGAACAAGCGATCCTTTTCAGAAATGGCACAGGCACGCCCGCCGGCATGGGATATGTAATATGGAAGCGTGTAGATCAGACTTCCTGGGGGGCTGCATCGGCAAGAAGTCTCACAACTCTCGAATCGATCAGTTGAGAACGGGGGCAAACTTGGACATCAAGACAGTTCTTCGCAAAGCGCTCGGCGTCGTGCTGTTCTGCGTTCTCACCGTTTCAATCACGTGGACTATTCTCAGCGCGATTGGCATAGCCCGCGCCCGCGGCCGAGCTGCCGCCGAGCCGTCCGCCGAGATCAATATCTCCGTCCATGAAGGGATTCTGCTTCCGAAGTTCGACACCGATGCGTCCTTGGCCGGGCTAGCGAATGGCCTGCTATCGTTCGCTCGTGCGGAAGTGCACGAAACTGGCGGTGACAGCGTCGCCACCGTCAATCTAATGAATGCATCAATCAGCTTTGACGCGGCGGACTCGACGTATTCCTATCGCTTCGCATTTGTTTCCGAGTGCGGCTGCCCACTCGCTATGACGGATCGATATACTGTTGATTTGAAATATATGAATCCTCGGACTCTCAAGGTCTTCAGAGAAGAGCGGCATCGGAATCTCTCCGCGGAAGATGTGAAACGATTCGATGAACTCCTAGCCTTTGAGGGGAGGTGATATCATGCTGTTTATCAAGAAGCCGAGAAAGCTGGTAGTGTTGAGCCTGCTTGTGTCTGTCGCGGTGGCCCTGGCATTGGATCTCGGCATGCGCACGCTGCCGGTCGTCACGACCGGCGCCGACGAGGTGGCAACCCTGAGCTCGGATCATGGGCAGGGGCAGGTAGTGGAGGCTCGCTGGTGGGACCCGAGGGGCTGGATAGGGGCAGCAGTTCGTGCCGTAACTACCGCCTATTATTGTGGTAAGTGCCTATGGTCAGATGGCTTCGAGAACTGCGGCGACCCGTGCTGGAATCTCTGGTAAACGGATTGTGGGAATTGTGATCCAATCTGATTGAACTTAGATTTCCGTTCGTAGCAGCGTGAGGGGGTGAGGACCCCCTCACGCTAAGACGAGACATCGTGGTTTACGTTGTCTTATTGGCCCGCTGCGTTTCTTAGACAACCTGAAGGTTGATGAATCTCATTTCTGGGTTCGCAGGGCATTGCCCGGCAGATACTCTTGGTGCAAGACCGCCGAGCGAGCTGTGGGAACAAGCAGATCATCAGGGCGCGCGTCATGAAGTAGACCGTATCCTGATGACTCAATATTGGTTCACAAAGCTCTCAGAATGATGCAAGATAGGTCAAGCATGTGTCCATCGCGTATCAGAGGAACGATACTTCTTGCGGCGTGTCTGACGGCCTATTTCTCTGCAGTTGGAGATATCACTTGCGCGGCGGCGTTGAGTGAGTCCGAGAAGCTCTCGCCGAAAGAGCTCACGGCGCTTCTCGATTTCTCCCCTCGCAAAGTATTCTACGGGGGTATGATGGTGGCTTCCGGCGACACCGTGGCGGGCCCTGTGGTCGTCATCGATGGATCACTCGACGTTCAGGACGGCGGGATGGTAGTCGGTGACACATGGGTGATCAACGGCACGCTGATTCTGAATGGCACGGCCTCGGTCGACGGCAAAGTGACTCTCGTGAACGGCACTGAGTACTCCTCGCGATCGGGAAGGATCGAAGGGTCGATACGCCGATACACGTGCGAGTGCCGGCTCAAGGATGAGGTGTTCGAGCGTGAAGGGAAGGTCGAATTCGTCTCGAAACAGGATCCGAGGGTTGT
>JAPLKY010000442.1 GCA_026387805.1 Candidatus Krumholzibacteriia bacterium | reverse complement strand
GGTCGATCCGAGTATGACGAGTCTCTTCATCATTCGAATATCACGTATTTCAGAACATAATAGATCAGGGGAGCAGTGAACAGGAGCGAATCGAACCGGTCGAGCACGCCGCCGTGCCCGGGAATCGTACGCGAAGAATCCTTGA
This sequence comes from Candidatus Krumholzibacteriia bacterium, assembly GCA_026387805.1. Lineage (GTDB taxonomy): Bacteria > Krumholzibacteriota > Krumholzibacteriia > Krumholzibacteriales > Krumholzibacteriaceae > SSS58A. The sequence continues at coordinate 1,434 of JAPLKY010000442.1, read as the reverse complement.
TCTTCACGTCCCGCTTGATCATCGATTCGCAGAGATCGCCCAGCTGGCCGACGATCGAAGCGCCGAGCGCGAGGCCGGCGGACTGGAGTATCGTCAGATACGGCGCGATCGTGGCGCGCGCGACGAGAATCCCGGCGAGCGAGCACAACACTCCACCGATCGCTCCCTCGAGCGTTTTTCCCGGGGAAATGCTCGGGAACAGCTTCCGCCTGCCGAGCCAGCCCCCGACGAAGTATGCTCCCGTGTCGTAGCACCAGGTAAGCGCGAAGGTCACGATCACGAAGGAAAAACCGAGCGAGTAATCGAGCCCCTTGAGATGGGGAAGCTCCCTGAGAAGGATGAGGTGGCTTCCGAGCCATCCGATATAGAAGACGCCGAATACGGTGACGGAGATATGATAGACGGCGAGCCCCTTCTCCTTTCGCGCGAGCTCGAGCACCATGATTCCGATAAAGATCACGCTCAGGAAAAGGTTCGCGTAGATACCCTGCTGGAAGAAGACGTACCAGGAGAGCGCGAGCCCGCTCAGGATTCCCATCGCCTTGTACGGCTTGAGCCCCTTTGCTTCCATCATCTTGTAGAACTCCCAGAGGCCGATGAGGATCATGATGTTGATAAGGGCGAGATAGTAATATCCGCCGCGCCGCGCGATGATGACGAGGCACGGGATGAAGATGACGGAGGCGATTATCCGCTTTACGATTCCTTGGTGCCTGCGCGGGGGGGCCGCGTTCGCGTCCCCTGCGGTCATGGGATGCTCCTCACCCGACGTCATTGTCCGAACCCTCCTTGACCGTTCCGAATCTCCTCTCCCGGCCGAGGTACTCGCGGATCGCGGCGAGGAGATGCTCCTCCCTGAAATCGGGCCAGAGCGTATCGATGACGACAATTTCGGTGTACGCGAGCTGCCAGAGAAAGAAATTGCTCAACCGCATCTCTCCGCTCGTCCTGATGAGAAGATCCGGATCGGCGAGATCCGGATCGTACAGGAATCGCCGGAACGATTTTTCGTCGAGATCGTCCGCGGCGAAGCTTCTCTCCTGAACCGCGGCGGCGAGCTTGCGCGCCGCATCGACGATTTCCGCCCTGCCGCCGTAGCTCAGGCACAGGTTCAGGATCATGCCCGTGTTCCCCGATAGCTTCTCGATCGTCTCCTCGAGCGTATCGAACGTCTCCCGCGGAAGCATGCCGAGTCTCCCGATCGCCCGCAGGCGAATGTTGTTCTCGGCAAGCTCGAGGTATTCCGATTGGAGCACCTCGCGCAGGAATCGCATGAGCCCTTCGACTTCGAGATGCGACCTATTCCAGTTCTCCAGAGAAAACGTATACAGGGAGAGCGCGGAAAGCCCGAGCTTCGCCGATGCCCTGATCGTCGCGCGCACCGACTCGGTACCGGCGCGGTGGCCGGCCAGACGGGGAAGCAGCCGCTTCTTC
>JAPLKY010000311.1 GCA_026387805.1 Candidatus Krumholzibacteriia bacterium | reverse complement strand
GATCGATTTGTTGCTCCCGGCCATCTCCCGCTCTCCCTGAAGCACATGGATCTCGACCGTCGTCTGGCTGTCCGCGGCCGTCGAGAATATCTCGCTCTTGCGCGTCGGGATCGTCGTGTTGCGATTGATGAGCTTCGTCATGACGCCCCCGAGCGTCTCTATCCCGAGCGAGAGCGGCGTCACGTCGAGCAGCAGGACGTCGTGCACGTCGCCGGCGAGCACTCCTCCCTGGATCGCCGCGCCAAGAGCGACGACCTCGTCCGGATTCACGCCACGGTGAGGCTCCCTGACAAAGAGCTCCTTCACCTTCGCCTGGACGGCGGGCATTCTCGTGGCGCCCCCGACGAGGATCACTTCCTCGAGATCGGCCGGCATGAGGCCCGCGTCCTTGAGGCAGGCCTTGCAGGGACCCACCGTGCGCTCGATGAGATCGGCGCAGAGAGCCTCGAGCTTCGCGCGCGTGAGCTTCATCGAGAAGTGCTTCGGTCCGCTCGCGTCGGCCGTGATGAACGGGAGACTCACCTCCGCCTGGGGAACGGTTGAAAGCTCGCATTTCGCTTTCTCGGCCGCCTCGCGGAGCCGCTGCATCGCCATCGGATCGTTGGAAAGATCGATTCCCTGCTCCCTCTTGAATTCGCCGATGAGCCAATCCATGACGCGCTGGTCGAAATCGTCCCCGCCGAGATGCGTATCGCCGTTCGTCGCCTTGACCTCGAATACGCTGTCTCCGAGCTCCAGGATCGAAATGTCGAACGTGCCCCCGCCGAGGTCGAATACCGCGATCGTCTTCTCTCCCTTCTTGTCGAGGCCGTACGCGAGAGACGCCGCGGTGGGCTCGTTGATGATCCTCTCCACCTCGAGACCCGCGATCCGGCCGGCGTCCTTCGTCGCCTGGCGCTGGCTGTCGTTGAAGTACGCGGGAACCGTGATGACGGCGCGCGTCACCTTTTCGCCGAGATACTTCTCGGCCGCTTCCTTGAGATACTGCAGAATGAACGCCGAGATTTCGGGAGGCGTGTACTCCTTCCCGTCGAGCCGCACGCGGGCGTCCCCGTTCGGGCCCTGGAAAACATCGTACGGAACCTCGGAGATCTCGCTCGCGACCTCCGCGTACTTGCGCCCCATGAATCGTTTGATCGAGTAGACGGTATTCTGCGGATTCGTTATCGCCTGTCTCTTGGCCAGCACCCCGATGAGCCTCTGCCCGTCCTTGAAGCCGACAACGGAGGGAGTCGTCCGTCCCCCTTCAGGGTTCGGGATGATGACGGGTTCTCCCCCTTCGATGACCGCCACACAGGAATTCGTCGTTCCGAGATCGATACCTATTGTTTTTGACATTGCCACCACTCCTTGATTTGATCCTCAGTAAGAATATCAAAGGATACGTGTAACAAGTATCGTACCATACGACCCGCATTGTCAATCATTTTAACCTATTGCAATAGAATAACATACAAAGTATCTTGAGCGGCGGTGGGCAACCCTGAATGGCGGCGGCAGAGAATCGTCTGCCAATAATGCCATATTGGCATGTTATGGCAGATCCATCATTTCTTATCATTTTCTATAAAATTGCACTTCGCGTCTCCGTTTTCAAGAACGAGAATCACTTCCTGACAAATCTCGAAGTTCTTGCGCGCGAGGTCGTTGTAGCTGTAAAAGACGCACTTGCTCCCCTCCGTGCATCTGTTCTTCTTCCGGCAGATGGCAAGTTGCCCGGCCACCCATGAAGTCAGGCAGTCGCCATCCTCCACTCCCCATCGTTCGCAGCCCCTCTCGATGTCATGCTCATGGCGATACGGAAACAGCTGCTTCTTGATATCGAAGATGAGCCTCTCCAGTCGATTCATGCGATCGGAGCTCCTTTCCGCCCATAGTACGATGCGCAATTCGGCGTGTAAACTCAATAGCCCGGATCCACGAATGTTTCTCCCTCGCGGCGAAATATTTCATTGACACACTGGGGTATACTACCTACATTCTACATGAGAGTCTTTGCAATTAACTCTTTGCCCATTAGTATGTTACTTGATATCCGGGAATCCGAGGAGCACAACCCTCGAACCCACTCCTGGATAGACCCCTGACACCGATTGCAGAGACTCTCATTTTCTTTCTCCCGATC
>JAPLKY010000125.1 GCA_026387805.1 Candidatus Krumholzibacteriia bacterium | reverse complement strand
ATACATATCCTGGAGGGCACGGAGCAACGCGCCCCTCGCCTCTTCCATGGTGAGCCCCTCTACGCGAATCGCTCCCACGATGGGAAGACTCACGTCTCCCTTCGCGTCGACGGTGAGAATCCGCCCCAGATCCTCGCGCTGCGGGACTTCGAGCCTGATTGAATCCCCTCTTCGCAGGCGCACGTCCTGAGCGGGAAGCGCCGCCGCGATGAGGATTGCGGCGAGAAAGAGCGCCGCGACTGCAATCGTACCGTTTCGCTTCAATTCGGGTGCCGCCTTTCGCGCATTCCGGCAGTATCCTATCTTTTCGCGAAGCCGCCTGTAAAGAAAAAACGCTGCCCGGAATCTACGCACGTGCCTCACGGTACCACGCAATCGTCCGCCGAAGCCCCTCGTTGAAAGGAACCGCGACCTTGTAGCCGATGAGCTTCTGCGCCGCCGAAATATCGGCCTGGGAATGCTTGACGTCCCCGGCCCGCGGCTCGGCGTATCGCGGCGACACCGATGACCCGATGATGTCCTGCATTTGCCCGAACAGATCATTCAGAGTATAACGGGCGCCGCATGCGATGTTGATCGATTCCCCGCGGGCCCTCTCGCATCGCGACGCCAGTATATTCGCCTCGACGACGTTTTCGATATAGGTGAAATCCCTGCTCTGCTCGCCGTCGCCGAAGATGCTCGGCGGCGTTCCCGCCATGAGGTGCGAGACGAATATCGGGATGACGGCCGCGTACTGGCTCTTGGGATCCTGCCGCGGCCCGAAGATGTTGAAATAGCGGAGCGACACGGTCGACATTCCGTAGACATGCGCGTAGACCGAACAGTAGTACTCCCCCATGAGCTTGCTTGCCGCATAGGGAGACAGCGGTTTCGGATTCATGCTCTCCACTTTCGGAAGCGTTACCGTATCGCCGTACGCCGAAGAGGAGGCCGCGTACACGAACCGTTTGACGCCCGCGCGCCGGGCCTCATCGAGCATCACGAGCGTACCGCGGACGTTCACGTCGGTCACGAGCACCGGGTCCTCGATGCTGCGGGGAACCGACGCGAGGGCCGCCTCGTGGAGAACGTAGTCGACGCCGGCGAGCGCTTCGCGGACCGTCCCCTCGTCCCGCACGTCCCCCTTGATGAAGGTGAGATCGTTCCGCAGATGCGCGATGTTCTTTTCATACCCGGTCGCGAGGTTGTCGAGCACTACGACCTGCTCGCCTCGCTTGACGAGCGCTTCGGCGATGTTCGATCCGATAAATCCCGCTCCACCCGTTACGAGATACCGTGCCATAGATCCTCCGCGGTTCATGCGACCGATGTTCGCCCCGTCTCGATCGCGTCGATTGTTCGCTCATCGGGCTCTCAAAGCGCTCGGACGGCGAGACGATACTACACCGCATTGAGAGCGCAATTCAACATGTCATGACGGATTCGTGAGATTGAGCTCCCCGTAACTCAGGATGCCGTTCTTCCCCCGCGACTTCGCGAGGTACAGCGCCGCGTCGGCCCGCTCGATGATCGTTTCGACGGTGCGGGCGTCGTCCGGAAATACGGCGACCCCCATGCTGCAGGTAAGAAGCTCCGGCGTCACGCCGTCGAATTTGAAACGTCGTATCGCCTTCAGCATGCGCTCGCCGAGCCGCAGCGCCCCCTCGAGCCCCGTATGCGGCAAGAGGAGCGCGAATTCGTCCCCGCCGTATTTCGCGACGAGATCGATCTCGCGGCAGTTCTTCGTGATGACCTGGGCGATGTCCCGGAGCGCCCTTGATCCCGATAGATGCCCGTTGCGATCGTTGTATTCCTTGAGATTGTCGACGTCGATCATGACAAATGCGCAGGGATATCCGAACCTGCTCGCCCGTTTCATCTCTATCTTGATCGAGCGGATGAGAAAACGGTAGTTATAAATTCCCGTGAGTCCATCGGTGATCGATTCGATCTCCAGTTTCTTGTACAGGACATAGTTTTCGAAGGCGATCGCGGCCTGGTTCGCCATAACCGTGAGCAGGTGAACGTCGTCTTCGGTGAATCGGCGGCGCTCCTGATCATTGATGGCGATGATGACCCCGAAGAGCGAATTCTTCGCGATGAGGGGCGCCGAGACGACGGTGCTGCAGGAATCCTCTTCATGCAGGAACTCCGAGGCGAGCATCGAGAGATCGAGCGACAGGACCCCTTCGGAGCTCTTCGCCGATTCGTACTCGCGCTGCAGCCAGTTTACGATGCCCGCGGACGCGGGTATGTCCTCGACGGCGATTCGTTTGCCTTTGTCACGAATCGTTCCCGTGTACTTGACGATTCGGTGGTTGTCGAGAAAAATGAGATAAACCTTCCTCGACGGGAGGATGCTCAGGGCATTCTCTATGATTTTTTGCAGAATGATACGGTTGTCCTTGCCGGAGCTCATGAGGCTGGTGATCTCGGCGAAGGTCTTCAGGAGAATGTCTTTTTCGTCGCAGGTTCGAACCATTGTCTTCCGGTTTCGTTCAGGACGAGTGTGGGATACGCAAAAGGTATGCCACTAAATGAGATACACTAAAATGAAAGGCGGAAAAGCTGGGATTCCGACGGTCATGCGCCGCGGCCCTTCCTCCTCGCCTCATCCATTTCCCGGTTGCATTCAAGTATCTCCTTGATATTTTTATAGATATGATATCCTATCAGGAGGGCGATGATCGCGACGGCTCCCGGAAGAGCCACTCGCCAGGCACCCGCTATATTCCTGAAGCTCGTCCGCATGATCCGCACGGCGGAGCCGAAGAGCATCCAGAGAAAGATGAAAAGCACGATTTTCACCGTCAGCGTGGTGAATAGTGAGTAATAATACTCCCTCGATCGCGAGAGCCCTGCCCTCCCCGGCACGCGAAGTCTCTTGCGGCTCACCGGCTTTCTGAAATCGAACTGCATGGATATGCACCTCACTCCTGGATCGCAAAACGGCCCGGATAGCTCGTGCGCGCGATGCCCTCATCGTACACGACGAGACGGTAGAAATACACGCCCGAGGCGAGGCGATCGATTCGAGGAAAGAGAGCGCTCATCCCGAGACGATTCAATCCGGCGACGAGCGGCTGCCCCCACCGGGATCCCGCGTATGCCGTTCCTATGAGCTCCCCTTCAAGATTGTAGAGCGAGAGACTCATGTCGACGCCGCGGGCGAGATTCATGCAAAAGAACGCCGAGCGAAGTCCTTCCGTTACCGGATTCGGCTGAACCGTGTGCATGAGGACGACATCCTCTTCCCCTTCCACGGCCATCCACATCTCGACGGCATTGTTGTCGGGATCGTCGCTCATGCCGCGCACGGAAATGGATACGCCGATCTTGTCCGCCCCGAGGAAGCTTCTATCGAGGACCATTTTCGCCTCGACGGCATCGGCATCGAGAGCGGCCGGGATCGGAAGGACTTCGGAATAGAGAGTGCGCATGAACGATCCATTCTCGATCGAGATCGTGAGCCGCATGCTGCTTCCCGCGGGGGCATCCGCGCTTCCCCTGTTTCTCGCCGCGGCACGCACGGTCATCGTATCGCCGACCGCGAACACCCGGCTCGTGTTGGGATAGCCCCGCTTGAGCAGCACGACGTCGGAAGGGAACAGAGCCGCTTCGGCGCCCGCCGCGGCGATCCGCTCGACAAAATCGACGACGATATTCGTCATACGCTCGACCTGCTCGAAATCGAGGGTTCCGACCGTATCGGCGAGCGTGTGATAGTAGGGCGAACCGATGAGCATGTTCTCCCTGAGAGGTTCGGTGAACGTCACGGCGGGGATCAACGCCTCCCAGAAGGGGGCATGGTCCCAGTTCGAAGGACCGGGGCTCAGGACGACGATCGGAAACGACGGATCGCTTTCCCCCGCCGCCTGCGCGATCAGGCCGGAAAGCCAATCCGAGGCGGGATTCGAAATGACGGTTCCGGCCGGATATCCGGCGAACGGATAGCCGATCATGTCGCAGTTGAGCACGCCGATGATTCTCGCGGGGTCGATATCCGGCAATTTCTCGACGAAGGCTCTGCTCCCGATGAGGCCCAGCTCCTCGCTTGAAAAGAGCACGAACATGACGTCGAACGGCAGATCGTGTCCCGACAGGACGCGCGCGGCCTCCATCAGGGCCGCAACCCCCGTCGAGTTGTCATCGGCGCCCGGCGCGGGCCACGTCCGCCAGTTCGCTTCCCACCCGGACGTCCGCGACGCGATCGCGTCGTAGTGCGCGGTCACGAGAAAGGCTCCCGATACGATTCCGTTTCCCGCGACGCGCGCGACCAGATTCTCGCCCGTGTACGAGCTGTCGATGGATGCGAAATCCTTGTCGAATGAGAAGGGGAATCTCTCCACGGCGGCGCCCGTATACCGCGCGAGGCGCGCCTCGAGGGAATCGGCCACGAGGCCGAGCGGCGCCTCCCTCAGCGCGAACCGGGTCCGCGATCCCCCGGTCGCGGTATCGATCGAAAGGAACCGGACCATCGACTCGAGCGAATCGCGCTGGACGGCCGCCTGAAAGGCGCTCCATGATTCCTCGCGCGGAGCGGCCTGGGCCTCCCGTGCCGGCATCGGAGCCCGGTCGCCCGCATCGGCTCTCGCATCGATCGCGAGCGCGGAGACGAGCAACAAGAACCCGAGTGCGTTCACGAGAGCCCTTCCCGCGGAGCGTCCGGTGCAAAAGAATGGCGCGCCCGAGAGGATTCGAACCTCCGACACCCAGCTCCGGAGGCTGGTGCTCTATCCAGCTGAGCTACGGGCGCCCCTGACCGTTATCGAGAAGCTCCTCCGCCAGTTCCTCGCGAAGCTTCCCTTTCCCGCCCAGCATCCGCGCGATTTCGGCGACGCGTTCGCGCCCCTCGAGCATCCTCGCGGAAGCTATCGTCCGCTCTCCCTTCACCTGCTTCTCGACCCGGATGTGGTGAGCGGCCCGAGCGGCCACCTGCGGCAGGTGGGTAATGCATATGATCTGGTATCTGCGCGAGAGCTCCGCGAGCCGGTCGGCGACGACGACGCCGAGATCGGCCCCGAGCCCCGTATCGATCTCGTCGAATATGAGAGTCGGGATTCTCTTCTCCTCGACCTCGAGCTTCTTCAAAACGAGCGTGATTCTCGAGAGATCCCCTCCCGAGGCGATCTCCGCGAGGGGATGGATCTCCTCGCCGACGTTCGTCCGGATCATGAACTCGACGCGATCCCAACCCCTCGGCGTTAAATGTATTGCACAATCGGCGTCTTGCAAAGCGTTATTTTCGAGACGCTCCACTCTCGTCGTGAAGAGCGCGCCTTTCATCCCGAGCTCCTGAAGCTCTCCGGTCACCTGCCCGTCGAGCCGCTCCGCGTTCTTTCCGCGCCTGCGGCTCAGATCCTCGAGCATCGGAACGAGAATCCGCCGTACCCGCTCGCGCTCCCGCTTCGCATCCGCGATCGCGGTCGAGCCCTCGCCGAGGGACGCGAGAATGCCCCTGATCTCGTCCCGCTTCGAGACGAGCGCGGCGCAATCGAGCGCGTGCTTCCTGCACGCGCGCTGAATCCCGGCGAGGCGTTGCTGGAGACTTTCGAGATCCTCGGATGCATCCTCGGCCTCCGCGAGCGAGCGGCCGATCGTGCGTGCGATATCCTGAACCGATATCCGCGCGGCCTTGAGCGTCTCGGCGCCGATCCCCCATGACGCGCCGATCCCCGCTATCGATTCGAGCGACTTCGCGGCCCTGATGAGCCTGTCGGCGGCCGAACCATCATCTCCCTCGAGAGCGCTCAGCGCCTCCTCGAGAGCGGAGATGTATTTCTGCTTGTTCTCGAGCTGCCTGATCTTCGATTCGAGCCGGCGATCGAGATCGCGCTCGAGCCTGAGCTCATCGAGCTCGGCAAGCTGGAACCGGAGATAATCTTCGCGGCGGCGATGCTCCTCTTCTTCCCCGACGAGGCGCGCGAGGCGCTCCGATACCTCCCCGAAGGCGGCGATCGCCGCCATCGAACGGCCAAGCAATTCCCCGTAATCCCCCCACGCATCGAGATACAGAATATGGCTCGTCGGATCGAGAAACTCCTGCTGTCGATGCTGGCCATGAAGCTCGATGAGGGCGCGCGCCGTTTCCTGCGAAGACGCCACGGTGGAGAGCATGCCGTTGATCCATATCCGATTCCGTCCATCGGCGGCGAGCTCCCGCCGCAGGGAAAGCTCCGTTTCCCCTTTCGACAATCCGAGTCGTTCCCGCAGCGGCCAGCCATCGTCGATGGAGAATACTCCCTCGACCGTCAGATTCGCCGCGCCTTTCCTGATGAGCGATTTCCTCGCGCGCGCGCCCGACAGAAGATCGACCGCCGCGAGGATGATCGATTTCCCCGCGCCCGTCGATCCCGTCATGACGTTGAGCCCTTCGGCGAGATATATCGTCGCGTCCTCGACGATCGCCAGATTGCGAATCCTGATCTCCCTGAGCATCCCCGACCTCCCCCGATCAATGATCCTGGCGAAGCATTCCGCCCCACTTGAGCTTTCGCCGTACGATATCGTAGAAGCTGTATCCCTCGGTGACGATGAGCTTCGTCGCCGCGGAGCTCCTCCTGAACACGAGTTTGTCCCCCCTGCCCACCATGCACGATTGCTGCCCATCGATCGTGAGAAGGGTTTCCTGCGCCTCCTCGACGATCGCGACGGAAAACGTCTCCCGGGCGCTCACGACGATCGGACGCACCGAAAGGGAGTGCGGGCAGAGCGGCGTGATAACGAACGCCTCCACGCTCGTCGGATTCACGATGGGCCCCCCCGCCGCGAGCGAGTAGGCGGTCGAACCGGTCGGCGTCGAAACGATGACGCCGTCGGCCAGGTATTCGCCGAGCACGGTTCCGTCGATCGTCGTTTCGAGATGGAGCACGCGCGATACGCCGACGCCGTGCACGACCGCGTCGTTGAGCGCCGAGAATTGGCGAGGCGCGCCTCCGCCTCCCTCGCAGACGACCGAGAGCCGCAAGCGATCCTGTATCGAAAAACGTCCCGCGAACAGATCGCCGATCGCGCGCCCCGGGTCGTCCTCGGCGAGAAACCCCAGGCTCCGGATCTTGATGCCGAGAAGCGG
>JAPLKY010000228.1 GCA_026387805.1 Candidatus Krumholzibacteriia bacterium | reverse complement strand
AAGGCACCGTCACCGTGATCGACAACGGCCGCGGGATTCCCGTCGACATTCACCCGACGCAGAAGCGCCCGGCCGTCGAGGTCGTTCTCACGATGCTCCACGCGGGAGGGAAGTTCGATCACAAGAGCTACAAGGTTTCGGGAGGGCTGCACGGCGTCGGCGTCTCGGTCGTGAACGCGCTCTCCGAATGGCTCGAGGTCGAGATCTGGCGCGAGGGGAAGGCCTATACGCAGCGCTACGAGCGCGGCGTGCCCGCGTACGATCTCAAGACCGAGCCGCAGACGGGGAAGAAGGACCGCCGGGGAACCCGCGTGACGTTCTTTCCCGACAAGGAAATCTTCGCGATAACGGAGTTCAGCTTCGACACGCTGTCGCAGCGGTTCCGCGAGCTCGCGTTCCTCAACAAGGGGATCAAGATCAACTTCGAGGACGAGCGGACGAACAAGAAACACGAGTTCCAGTATTCGGGGGGCATCGTCTCGTTCGTCAAGTTCCTCAACCAGAACAAGGAAGTCCTCCACACGCCGCCGATCTATATCGAGGACAAACGCGACGACTACGAGCTCGAGTGCGCGATCCAGTACAACGACGGCTACGCCGAGAGCATCTTCGCCTTCGCGAACAACATCAACACGATCGACGGAGGCACGCACCTCATTGGATTCAAGGCCGGGCTCACGCGCACGCTCAACAACTACGCCGCGAAAGAAGCCATGTTCAAGAAGGAGAAAATGGCGCTGACGGGGGACGACATCCGCGAAGGCATCGCCGCCGTCATCAGCGTGAAGCTCCCCGACCCGCAGTTCGAGGGGCAGACGAAGGGGAAGCTCGGGAACAGCGAGATCAAGGGCTACGTCGAAAGCGCCGTCGGTCAGCGGCTCTCCGAATACCTCGAGGAGCACCCGCCCGTCGCGCACAAGATCGTCGAGAAGGCGCTTCAGACGGCGCGCGCGCGGGACGCGGCGCGCAAGGCGCGCGATCTCGTGCGGCGCAAGAGCGCGCTCGAGTCGACGACGCTCCCCGGCAAGCTCGCCGATTGCTCGCTCGGGGACCCCGCCCAGTGCGAGATCTACCTCGTCGAGGGGGATTCGGCGGGAGGCTCGGCGAAGCAGGGGCGCGACAGGCGCTTCCAGGCGATCCTCCCGCTCCGCGGAAAGATCCTCAACGTCGAGAAGGCCCGGCTCGACAAGATTCTCTCGAACGAAGAGGTCATCACGGTCATCACCGCGCTCGGCACGGGCGTCGGCGAGGAGGATTTCGACATCGCGAAGGCGCGGTACCACAAGATCATCATCATGACCGACGCCGACGTCGACGGGGCGCACATCCGGACGCTCATTCTCACCCTTCTGTTCCGGCACCTGCCCGAGCTCGTGAAGCAGGGATACGTGTACATCGCGCAGCCGCCGCTCTACCGCCTCAAGAAGGGCGCCGACGAGCGGTACGCATACGACGACAAGGAAAAGGACAAGATTCTCAAGGAGCTCGGCGGGAGCAAGGGCGTGTACCTGCAGCGGTACAAGGGTCTCGGCGAAATGAATCCCGATCAGCTCTGGATGACGACAATGGACCCCGAGAGGCGCACGATCCGCAAGGTCACCCTCGAGGACGCGGTGGAGGCGGACCACATCTTCACGATTCTCATGGGGGACGCTGTCGAGCCGCGCAAGAAGTTCATCGTCGATAACGCGCTATCGGTGCGGAATCTGGATATTTGACACAAGAGGAGCAGGGAATGGACATCGGCCGCCAGCGGATCATACCGGTCTATATAGAAGACGAAATGCAGACGAGCTACCTCGACTACTCGATGAGCGTCATCGTTTCGCGGGCGCTCCCGGACGTTCGGGACGGCCTCAAGCCGGTCCACCGGCGGATCCTGCTCGCGATGAACGACCTCGGCATCGCGCACAACAAGCCGTACCGCAAATCCGCGAAGCTCACCGGAGACGTGACCGGCAACTACCATCCCCACGGCACGTCCAGCGTCTACGACGCGGTCGCCCGCATGGCGCAGGATTTCTCGATGCGTTATCCCCTCGTCGACGGCCAGGGGAACTTCGGTTCGGTCGACGGCGACCCTCCCGCGGCCGAACGATATACCGAGGTGCGGATGACGGAGATCGCCGAGGAGCTCCTCGCCGATCTCGAAAAGGAAACGGTTGAGCTCGGGCCCAACTATGACGAGACGCGCCAGATGGCGCTCGTGCTGCCGGGCAAGGTGCCGAACCTCCTCATCAACGGGGCCGCCGGCATCGCCGTCGGCATGGCGACGAATATCCCCCCGCACAACTTCGGCGAGATCGTCGCCGGGCTCAAGCTGCTCCTCGACAAGCCGGCAGCGACCGCCGAGGATATCTCGAAACTCGTCACGGGCCCCGACTTTCCGACGGGCGGCATCATCTACGGAAGGGCCGGCATCCGCGAGGCCTATTCGACCGGCAGGGGAAAGATCATACTTCGCGCCCGCGCGACGATCGAAACGCAGAAGAGCGGCAAGATGAGCGTCATCGTGAACGAGATCCCTTATCAGACCAACAAGGCTTCCATCATCGAGAAGATCGCCCACCTCGTGCGCGACGGGAAGCTCGAGGGCATCTCCGACATCCGCGACGAATCGGACAAGGAAGGGATGCGCATCGCTATCGAGCTCAAGAAGGACGCCTATCCGAAGGTCGTTCTCAACCAGCTCTTCGCCCACACGCAGCTTCAGGTGACGTTCGGGATCATCATGCTCGCGCTCGACAAGATGCGCCCCGTCGTCATGAACATCAAGGAGCTCATGGAGTGCTTCCTCGCGCATCGCGAGGACGTCATCACCCGGCGCACGAAGTACGACCTCGCCCGGGCCGAGGAGCGGGCCCACATCCTCGAGGGGTACAAGATCGCGCTCGACAATATCGACGAGATCGTCCAGCTCATCAAGAAGAGCGCTTCCCCCGACGAGGCCCGCAAGGGGCTCGTGAAGAGATTCAAGCTCTCGGAAATCCAGGCGCAGGCGATCCTCGACCTGCGGCTCCAGCGCCTCACCGGGCTCGAGCGCAAGAAGATCGAGGACGAATACCTCGAGCTCATCAAGAAGATAGAATATTACCGCTCGATCCTCGAGAGCCGCACGCGGCTTCTCGGAATCATCCGCGACGAGCTCGACGACCTCAACACCCGCTTCGGCGACGAGCGCCGGACCGACATCGTCGACCAGGAGGGGGAGTTCCAGATCGAGGACCTGATCGCGGAAGAGAACATGATCATCACGATCACCCATACCGGCTACATCAAGCGCATCCCGACCGGGACCTACCGGCGCCAGCGCCGCGGCGGGAAAGGGATCTCCGGGATGGGCATGAAGGACGAGGATTTCATCGAGCATCTCTTCATCGCCTCGACGCACAGCTATCTGCTCTTCTTCACGGACAAGGGGCGGTGCTTCTGGGTGAAGGTGCACGAGATCCCGCAGGGCGGGCGTCTCGCCCGCGGCAAGGCGATCGTGAACCTCCTCGAGATGTCGCGCGACGAGAAGGTCACCGCCTTCGTCCCCGTGAGCGATTTCAAACAGGACGCCTATCTCATGCTCGCGACGAAGGACGGTTTCATCAAGAAGACGCATATCTCCGCCTATGCGAACCCCCGGCGCGGCGGCATCATCGCGGTGATCCTCCGCGAGGGGGACAGCCTCATCGCGGCGAAGCTCACCTCGGGGAGCGACGACATCATCCTCGCGAAGCGCAAGGGGAAGGCTATCCGTTTCGGCGAGAAAGACGTCCGCGACATGGGGCGCTCGACCCAGGGCGTGACGGGAGTCAAGCTCGACAAGGACGACAACGTCGTGTCGATGGTCGTCGTGAAGCGCGGGGGGGAGCTTGTCGCCGTGACCGAGCACGGCTACGGCAAACGCACGAGAATCGGCGATTTCAGAAATATCAAGCGGGGCGGAAAGGGCGTCGTCGCCATCTCCACCGACTCGCGGAACGGCGATCTCGTCGCCGTCAAGGAAGTGATCGAGGAGGACGAGGTGATGATCATCACGCGCAACGGCATCATCATCCGCTCCCCGGTCAACAGCATCTCCATTCTCGGGAGACCCGCGAAGGGCGTGAAGCTCATCAGCCTCGCCGAAGGAGACACCGTCGTCGATGTCACGCTCATGGCCGGCGAAAAGATTTCGGAAGGCGAAATCCCGGAGGGGGAAGAAGGGGACGAGGGGGAGGAAATGAACGGGGAAGAGGCCGGGGACGAGGAAACCGAAGAGGAACCCGGCGAACCGGCCGGCGAGGAGCCCGAAGAGAGATAGATGCGGTCAACCCGGATCGTGCCATCGACAGCCCCGCTCGAGCGAGCCTACCTTGTCGGCATCACGCTGCCCCGCGCGAGGCGCGAAGACGAGATCCAGAACCTCGCCGAGCTCGAGCTCCTCGCCCGCAGCGCGGGCGCCGAGGTGGTCGGGCGCACGCTGCAGTCCCGCACACGCGTCGACGGCACGACCTTCGTGGGCTCGGGGAAGATCGAGGAGCTCGCCCGGGAGATCCACGACCGCGGCGCGAACCTCGTCATATTCGACGACGATCTCACCCCCGCGCAGGCGCGCAACATCGAGAAGATCCTCGAAATCAACGTCATCGATCGCACCGAGCTCATCCTCGACATATTCTCCCGGCGCGCGCGCACGAGGCAGGCGAGAATCCAGGTGGAGATCGCGCAGCTCAACTACGCGCTCCCGCGGCTCAGGCGCCTCTGGGAGCACCTCGGCCGCCAGGCGGGAGGCATCGGGACGAGGGGTCCGGGGGAGACGCAGATCGAGGTCGATCGCCGCAAAGCCCGCGACCGGATATCGAGCCTCGAGAAGGAGCTTGAAAAGATCCATCGAGGGGCCGAGGAGCGCCGCAAGCGGCGCGAAGGGCTCTTCACCGTCACGATCGTCGGGTATACAAACGCGGGCAAGTCGACGCTTCTCAACCGGATCGCGGGGAGCGGCGTCCTCGAGAGCGACCGACTGTTCTCGACCCTCGACTCGACGACGCGCCGCGTCACGGGCCCGGGAGGCGAGCCGTTTCTCCTGACCGATACGATCGGATTCATCAGGAAGCTTCCGACCCACCTCGTCGACAGCTTCAAGGTGACGCTCCTCGACGTGCGGGAAGCGGATCTCCTTCTCCACGTCGCGGACGCATCGATCGATCGCTGCGAGGAGCATATCGCCGTTGTCAACGCCGTTCTCGATGACGTCCTGCCGAAGGGGGGCGCCGGGGCGCCGCTCGCGAGCGTTCCGTCCGTTCTCGTCCTCAACAAGATCGACCTCATTGAAGACTCCGGCCGCAGGAACGCGCTCCGCGTCAAGCACCCGGAGGCCGTCCTCGCGAGCGCGGCGACGGGCGAAGGAACGGAGGAGCTTCTCGAGATCGTCGAGTCGCGCCTCGGCAAGGATCTCGTCGAAGCGGAGGTTTCGGTTTCCCCGGAGGAAGGCCGGGTCATCGCCCTGGTCGAACGCTCGTCGAAGGTCCTCTCGCGAAGGCTTGCCGGGGACCGCATGGTCTTCAGGGTGCGGATGCGGAAGAGGGAGATCGCGATTCTCGAGAGAGAAGCCGCCGTTCGCCTGCGCCTCGCGCCGTCCTCATGAGCCGGACGGCATGTCCCGCTTGAACCTCAGCCTGTCTCCGTCGATCGTGACCCACGGATATCTCCGGACGATCTCCGCCCGCTGCGAGGCGAGGGCCGGACTCGCCGCCTTGAGGGCGTAGTTGTGGTCGAGCTGCAGGGCGATAAAGCGCGCAAGGAACACGAACAGCAGCGGCACCACGAAAGGAACGAGCCGACGCCACCCCCGGTGCGCGATGAGCCGCGAGCAGTAAACCGACCCCGCCGAAAGCACGAGGACGAATCCGACCGATACGAGATAGAGATGCCGGATGTTGAGCCAGTCCGACGGGAACTGGAAGAAGGCGAACGGAAGCAGCATGATATAGGTCCACGCGATAAAGAAACGGATCGTGTGGTTGCCGAAGACAAAGCCGAAAAACGAGTAGGAGACGATCGTGAGAGCGATGACGATCCGGATCTCCGTGGCCAGTCCGTACACGAGCCGCACGGCCGGTCCCGCCGCGGCGACGAGATGCGAGGTGTGGATCGGAAAGATCATTCGCACGAGATAGCTGATGACGTTTTTCGCGGCGTAGAGGACGTACTTGACCGGCCCGGGATTCTCCGTGTAGAAGGGCGGAGAATAGTGGAACAGCCGCGTCTTCAGTATGAGCGCCGCGGCCGCAATCACGAGAAGCAGAATGAAACTCGGACTGATGACCCGGTGCCCCGTTTCCCTCCGGAAGAAATAGTTGAACGCGAGAAAGGCGCCGAGGATCGAGAGGCTCGTGCTCCTCGTGAACATCGAGCCGATGAAGAAGATCAGCGCGAGCGCGTACCACGGGGACCATATCCTGCCGCCGCGGGAGAGCTCGTTCCTGAAATAGAAGATCATGGTGAGAAGGGTGAGCGTCGTGATGAGGAGATCTTCGAGCCCCGACATGATCATGATCGATTTGCCGAAATTGCCGACCGTGAAGACGAAGAGAAGTCCCGAAATCACCGCCACCGTGCGGTCACGGAGAAGCGTCTGCACCAGGAGATACACGAGAAACGCATTGAGCCCGTGCAGCAGGATGTTGAAGAGGAAGTAGCCCCTGGGGTCGAATCCGTAGCGGTTGAACAGAAAATACGAGACTCCGTAGACGAGCGGCTGGAACTTGTACGGCTTCGCGTTGTCGAAGAGAGCCGTCTTGGTCTCCGTCATATGGAGGTTGTGCGCGAGATAGCTGAAGTCATCGGAGTGCCAGTAGTCGTTATCGAGGGCGATCTGGAAATAGAGAAAGCTGAGCGCGAGAAACAGTGCGCACAACAGGGCATTCAGCAGAAGCGGCTTCAAGAGTCCCTCCGGTCGATGAGGCGGAACGTAATGGATGACTATAATCGTACCATGCGCCCGCGCCGCCGGTCAATAAAAGAGGGCTCCGGGGACGGAGCCCTCACCCTGTGGGGTCCCGGGGGCTGCGGCGGCGAGCGCCGTTACTCCTGGAGGAACAGGTTCGCGAATACCTTTGCGTCTCCCACCATGTTCTCGATGATCGTGTACTCGTTCGGCTGGTGCGCGACCTCGTCGATCTTCGACCAGACGACGGCGCCGAAGCCGTGGCGCCTGAAGAACGCCGCGACCGTGCCGCCGCCGATGCCCTTCGGCTTCGCCTTCACCCTGTACACGGCCTTGATCGCGGCCGAGAGGGCGAGCACGACGGGGGCGTCGGGCGGCGTCGCGGGCGCCGCGTCCTCGCGCTGCGCGGCGTCCGTCGTGATCTTCACGCCGAACTTCTCCTCGATCTCCTTGATCATCCCCTTGATCGCGTCGTACACGTGGTCGACCTTGATCTCGGGGAGGATCCGCATGTCGATGTAGATGACGTCGTCCCCGGGGATCGTGTTGATATTGGGGACGTTCGCCTCTTTCTTCGTCGGCTCGAAGGTGCTGATCGGCGGATCGAACACCTTGTTCTTCTGCGGGAAGAGCTTGTAGAGCTTGTCGATCTTCGTGATGAGGTGCGCGGCCGCCCGGTGCGCGTTGATCCCCTGCTCGGGGGTCGAGGCATGGCACTGCTTGCCCTTCGTCTCGATCTTGAGCCAGAAAATTGACTTCTCGGCAACCTCGATCAT
This sequence comes from Candidatus Krumholzibacteriia bacterium, assembly GCA_026387805.1. Classification (GTDB taxonomy): domain Bacteria; phylum Krumholzibacteriota; class Krumholzibacteriia; order Krumholzibacteriales; family Krumholzibacteriaceae; genus SSS58A. Next base: position 4,188 of record JAPLKY010000228.1, on the reverse strand, counting down.
CGTGCCATCCGGCGCCCCGGCATCGGGAACGACGATGAAGTCGCTCTTCTGGAATATGTTGCCGTGCTTCTCGAGCAGGAACTGGATGCCGTGCTTGCTACCGGTCTCCTCGTCGGCGACGAGGATGAGGCCGACGTCGTACGTCGGGACGATACCGAGGGCTTTGAGCGCCTTCGCGGCGAATAGCGGCGTGACGATCCCGTGCTGGTTGTCCTCGACGCCGCGGCCGTAGATCTTTCCCCCCTCGATCTTGACCTTGTACGGATCGCTCGTCCATTTGTTCAGGTCCCCGGGCGGGACGATATCGAGGTGTCCCATGGCCCAGACGCGCCGGGCCGACGATTTTCCCTTCATCACGGCGACGAGGTTGGGTCTCACGCCGGAAGGAACTGCCGGATCGGGCGAGTCGTACTGATCGATCCGATCGAATATCTTCTCTTTCTCGAGCCAGCCCTTGAAAAAGGCGGCCTTCTTCGACTCCCCCTCGCCGGCGTTGACGGGCGCGAGCGCCGGTATGGCGGTGAGCTGCGTCTGGAGAGCGATCATCTCGTCGCGATAGGTTTCGACCTTATCGTACACTTTCTTGAGCATCTTCGCATCCATCGGTCATCCCCCTCTTCCGTAACCGGAAAACCCGTACGGGCGCGCCCCCTGAAGGACTATTTACCGGCGCGCCGCTCGCGAGAAAGGACGCTAGCACCCCTCCGGAAGCCCGTCAAGGCCCAATTCGGGTTGAACGCGGGAGTAATCCGTCGTATCCTTCTGCGCGAGACAAATTCGAGAATCGGCGTTCGAAAGGAGGAGACTCGTGATGGCGCGAGGATTGTTGATGTTCGTCGGGATTACGCTCCTCGCCTTCGCTGCGGGAGGCGGGTGCGCGAAAAAGGAGAAGATCATGATCGAGCCGGCGGCGGACGCTGGAAAGCGGCTCGAGGCGTACGCGACATACGATATCGAGGTGCCCTGGCAGATCATCGGGGAGCAGAACAAGGCCGCCCTCCAGAAGCTCTACGAGGCCTCGCGGATCATGGACGAGCTGTTCGTGCGCCAGGTCTGGGCGCATAACGTCGAGCTCCGCGACGAGCTCGGCCGCCGCGGGAATCCGGAGCTCTCCCGGTTCTTCTGGCGCAATTTCGGGCCGTGGGACCGGCTCGCGGACAACGCCCCCGTCCTCGTCAAGGACGCGAAGCCCGCGGGCGCGAACTTCTATCCTCCCGACATGACGAAGGAGGAGTTCGAGAACTGGGTCAAGAACCACCCCCAGGACAAGACGGCATTCGAGAGCAACTTCACCGTGATCAAGCGGACGAAGGACAAGGGGCTCGAGGCCGTTCCCTATTCGAAAGAGTACAACGAGCTGCTCACCGAGGCCGCGCGCCTTCTCGACGAAGCGGCGGCGCTCGCCGACAACGAGTCGCTCGCCAACTTCCTCAGGCTCCGCGCCAAGGCGCTCCTCTCGGACGACTACTTCGAGAGCGACATGGCCTGGATGGACGTGAAGGACAACGTACTCGACGTCACGATCGGCCCCTACGAGGTCTATGAGGACAACCTCTTCAATTACAAGGCCTCCTTCGAGGCGTTCCTCTGCGTTCGCGATCCCGAGGAAACGAAGAAGCTCGACGGCCTCATGGCCTACGGCGCGAAGATGGAGGCGAATCTCCCCATCCCCGAGCAGTACAAGAACACGACTCGCGGGATGGAGTCGCCGCTCTCCGTCGGGGACGAGATCTTCTCCGCCGGCGATACGAAGGCGGGCGTGCAGACGATCGCCTTCAACCTCCCGAACGACGAGCGCGTGCGCGAGGCCAAGGGGTCGAAAAAGGTGATGCTCCGCAACATCTGCAAGGCAAAATTCGAGAAGATACTCGTGCCGATCGCCCGGCAGACGATCGCGCCGGAGATGCTCGGGTACGTCACCTTCGACACCTATTTCAACGAGATCCTGCTGCACGAGATCTCCCACGGTCTCGGACCCGGCACGATCAAGCTTCCCGATGGCTCGACGACCACCGTCAACAAGGCGCTTCGCGAGACCTACTCGGGGATCGAAGAGGCAAAAGCCGATATTGTGGGGGAGTACAATTTCTATTATCTTGTGAAGGAAGGGTATTTCCCTGAAGTGCTCGCGAAGGAGACGGCGGTCACGTACCTGGCCGGCTTCTTCAGGGCCGTGCGGTTCGGTGTTGGCGAGGCACACGGGAAGGCCGTGATGGCGATCTTCAACTACCTGAGGGAACGCGGCGCCTACTTCAAGGATCCGGCCACGGGCATGTGGTCGGTCGATTTCACAAAAACTCAAGATGCGGTCAAGGCGTGCGCGAGCGAGATTCTCACGCTCGAGGCGCGCGGCGATTACGAGGGCGCGAAGGCCTTCATGGAGAAGTACGCCCGGATGGATCCGGAGCTCCAGGCCCAGCTCGACGGTTTCAAAGGAATACCGGTCGATATCGAGCCGAGATTTGCCATCGAAGGAGCGTTCGGCGGGACACTGAAGTAGTGCTTTGGTGTTCCAATAAATAGCTGATGAATTCGCAAAACCCCCGGCCCCTGTATTAAGGCCGGGTGACCACCTCCGATTAAGGTCGACCTTCGTGGGGGTATGTTGACCTTCGGTGTTGGAGGTACCCTGGGCACCCGGCCTTTGTCATGCCCGCTCGATACGCGGGTCCTGCCGCTGATTGCACCCCGCAGGTGCTCGCGCGATACGCGGGTCCTGTCGCCCATTGCACCCCGCACGTGCTCGCTCGCAGGGCGAGCTGCGCTGCGTGCGGGGGCCCCATGGGCGCCACCCGCTAGTCGGGGTTTCCGGACTGCGCAGCGACCCCCCGAGCGATCCCCAAGCGACCCCCAAAAAGGTATTGAATCCACCAATGATTTATGGTAGAATGGCGCCTCCAAGATTCTCACGGGAATAACTGCAGGAAAATCGAGATCTGTGGCTGGATGTCCGTAGCGGTATATCCAGTGTTCTATCCAACCGCCCTTAACCAGGGAAGGAGGTGAGGAATAGAGAACGATATGTGATCGACTGCTCAGAATTCTCCTTTGGAATAAGGGGAAAGATGAAATCAGAAGTGTTGCGAGAGGAGACTAAAATGAAGAAGTCATTGCTAATTGCTGCTGCGGTTATGTTCGTGGCGAGCTCTTCGTTCGCCATCGACCTTCCGCCGGTCGGCTACATCGGCCTGTTCAAGGATGCGGCGCATGATCCGAATCCGCCGATCAACGGTTCGGATTATTGGGTCTGCCCGGCTCAGTACGGAAACTTTCAGTGCTGGATTTGGTGCTTGCCGAGCCATAATGGTCTGCAGGCGGCCGAGTTCGCCGTCAGCTTCCCGGCGACGGTTGTTACTCTGGCCACCGTTCAGAACCCCCTCATCACCGTCGCTCTCGGCTCGCTCGCCGCGGGCATCAGCGTTGCGTTCGGTGAGGGCAGCTGCCAGCAGGATTGGGTCTGGTTGCACCAGCTCACCATGATGCAGCTGGGCCCCCCGGTGCTCGCCGCCAAGATCGATATCATTCCGCATCCGGGGACGCTGCCGGTGCCGGCGTATCAGTTCGCGACCTGCGAGGCCGGTTATCCGATTGAACCGTGCATTTACCTGGTTCCTCTGTATATCTGCTGGCCTCCCGATTGGTACTACGGCGTCCAGCAGTCGAACTGGGGAGCGATCAAGAGCCTGTTCTAGGAATTGTTTGGACGCGAGCATCAGGAACACTCGCCTGAAAGCATGGTTGGGGCTCCGGACATTCCCGGGGCCCCAATCCTTTTATCGCCGCCCAAGTTGGTCAAGCATTAAGCATCTGGTGGCTCGGCCGGTCTTCCCCGGGGCATTCGAGAGGTGACCTTCCGCCGATAAGCCCCGCCGCGTTGCGGCCCGGCGCCCAAATGCCGCTTGATTTCGCGGCCGGAGACGGCTAATCTATAACTCTACCATAGCGTAAGGAGGATCTTGATGCAGGCATTCCTCAACGGTTGCGCAAAGGCGGTGCTCGACGGCGACGCGGACGCGGCCGAGAAGCTCGCCCGCGAGGCGCTCGATAGGAAATACCAGGCTCTCGATGTCATCGAGAAGGGTTTCGTGAAGGGAATCAAGGAGGTAGGCCGTCTCTGGGAAGAGGGTACGCTCTTTCTTCCCGAGCTCGTCATGGGCGCGGAGGCGATGAAGCGCGCGATGGCCGTTC
>JAPLKY010000182.1 GCA_026387805.1 Candidatus Krumholzibacteriia bacterium | reverse complement strand
CGCTCCCGGCTACGTCCGGAATCTCGTCGCCGCCGCCGTGGACGACACGACGATACAGGTCTCGTGGGACGGCGTTCTCCCGGCGGGATTGGACTACTACGCGGTCTATTCGGACACCGCTGCCGGTTTCCGACCCGATATTTCGAACTTCGTCGGAACGGTCGACGCCTCCGTCAATTTCTTCCTGCACCACCCGGTCGGAGGATGCAAGCGCTACCGCGTCTGCCTCGTGAATGACGCCGGTCACGCGAGCGGGTATTCGAACGAGGGCGGGGCATGTGCCGCGGGTCCGGACCTCATTCCGCCGACGGTCGCGGTCGTGTACCCGATCGGCGGGGAGTCATTCGCGCCGGGCGATACGGTGGATATTCGATGGACGGCCGCGGACAATAAGCAGGTGGATTCCGTAAGCGTCTTCTATTCAGAGAACGCGGGGAGAGACTACATTCTCATCGCGCACGGCGAGCCGAACGATTCGTTGTACCAATGGATCGCTCCGGAGATCGCGTCGGATTCCTGCCTGGTCAGAATCGTCGCATTCGATCCCGGGAAACTGACCGGAGAGGATGTGAGCGACGCCTTCTTCTCGATACGCGCGGCGACCGGCGTCGACGCGCTTCCGGCGATTGCGTTCTCGCTCAGGCAGAACTATCCCAACCCGTTCAATCCGTCGACGACCATCGATTACTCCATCGCGAAAACGAGCCCCGTGGAGATCGCGATATTCGACGTGAACGGACGGAAGATCAGGACCCTGGTCAGCGAGATCAAGATGCAGGGGGCTTACAAAGCCGTCTGGAACGGGAAGAGCGACAGGGGGACGTCGGTCGCATCCGGCGTGTATTTCTACCGTTTGATCGCCGGCGATTTCACGCAGATCAAGAAGATGATCCTGCTCAGATAGTGTGCCGCTCTTTACGGATGGAGCCGCGTCCTTACGGGCGCGGCTCCATAACGGATTCTCGTATGTCCCCCCGCGGCTCCCTTACGGCTTCTTGTATACCCGCCACATGAGCGCGGCGTGCTCGTTTCCCGCCGTGAGGAGGCGAATGGTGTTTTCGCCCTCCTGCACCAACCCCTCGCGAATCTTGATGGTTTGAGGCGCGAAATAGGCCGTGTCCGGCGGCATCGTGCGCACGTATTCGAAAACCAGCTCGCCGTTGATCCAGGCCTCGGCCGAATCGACGACCCCCGGAGGCATCACCATCGCCATGACCGGCACGTCGATGTCGATATAGTAATTGAATACCACGGTCAGCGGCGACGGCGGATTAACGAACGTCGAATCGAGCTCCGATCCGAAACGCGAGAACGGACCGATTATGATCGGCCCGAAGAGACTCTCGGGCGGGATCGGCGGGTTCAATGGGAAGAGACCGAAATCCGCCTCGAGAAAGTCTTGAACCTTTCCGTCTGGTCCCTTGATGAGCGTGACGAGGAGCGGATTCGGCGAAGTGATCTTCCACGTATCCTCCGGCGCGGCGGCAAACACCTTGTGGACCCCTTCTCTGAGCCCGGCGAATCTGTACTCGCCGTTCGAGTCGGTCCGGACGAGGAGCATCACCTTGTCGCCGCTCTCGAGCGTCTTTTCGAGGGCGACGGTGATCCCCGGGATACCGGGCTCGCACCGGCACGAACGATCCCTCTCGCCGTTTTCGTTGCTGTCGAGGAAAACGACGCCCGCGATAGTGCCCGTTCCCGGCGCCGGCCCGATATCGATGCGGAACCCGATTGCGAACGAGCGCGCTGTGACCGTATGGAACTTCATCGTGACGGGCTCGGTCCGCTCGCCGGGCTCGAAGAGGTTGTCGTTGCCGAGCTTCGCGCTGAAATCGTAGAAAGGAAATCCGTCCCGCGAAACCCCGTCGAAGTCGACCACGGCGATGTCAGCCGGCGTGATATTCGCAATAACGAAATGCACCGGAGGGGCGATGGTGCGTCGGGTGCGGTTCAGGATCTGCACGTCGAAGCTCGCTATTCCCGTCGACTCGTCGAATGCGACGTTCATCGCCCAGATCTCGAGAGTTCCCGGCGCTATCGAACTGTCCGAGACGGCGCCGAGCAGAAAGTTCCCGCTCGCGCCCGGATCGATCGCTCCGCTGCCGTTGAGGCCGCTCGCGGACTCTTGATCGATTGCCGTCGGCTGCTCGCTGCAGGAGAAGATGAGCGCCAGGGTGAGTGCGATGAGAGTGAAAACGATGGGGGAAACCGAGAAACGCCTGTCGGTAAGCATGGCCCGCACCTCCCGAGGGTATGTGAAGTGTCGATACCATAATTATAAGCAAATCGGGTGGATCAATAAAGGGCATTTATCGACGCATTTACGGGCGCATATATGCCCTGCGGGCCGCCTTGAAGGCGGAGCCTTCCTTCCATTCCGGAAAGGTCGACTCTCCGGCGAGCCGGTAGCCGACCATAAAGAGCAGGCGGAGATCGTCGACGGCGCCCGAGAGGTCCCAGGCCGGATCGAACTCGTCCGACGGCTTGTGGTAGTTTTCGGCGGTGTATTTATCGCGCTGCGCGCGGGTCCAGTCCGGTCCATGCACGACGTGATCGATGCCGCTCGCGGCGTAAAGCGCGGGGACTCCGCGCTTGGCGAGGCTGAAATGGTCCGATCTGAAGAAGAACCCCTGCTCCGGCTGCGGATCGGGCCGCACGACTCTTCCCTGCGTCCCGGCGGCGTCGACGAGATAGTCGTCGAGATCCGAATTGCCGAAGCCGATCGCCGTAACGTCCTTCATCGGTCCATAGATATTCATCGCATCCATGTTGAGCGCCGCGACCGTGCGATCGAGCGGGAAGACCGGGTGCTCCGCGTAATACTCGGAGCCGAGCAGACCTTGTTCCTCGCACGTGACCGAGAGAAACAGGATCGAGCGGGAGGGACGCCTCTCCAGCTTCGTGAAGGCCTCCGCGAGCTCCAGCAGGCCCGCGACGCCCGTCGCGTTATCGAGCGCTCCGTTGAAAATCGGATCATCGGTCCTGGTCGTGTCGATGCCGAGATGATCCCAATGAGCCATATAGATGATGCATTCGTCCTTTCTCGCGCCGCCGGGCAGCAGCGCGAGCACGTTGCTCGACGAGACGTTTCGAATGGAGTTATCGAGCGAAACGCTCGCCCGCAGGCCGAGGGGGATTGCCGTGAAGCCTCTCCGGGCGGCCCCGGCCTTGAGCTCGTCGAAATCGCGGCCGGCCTGCAGGAAGATCTTCCGCGCGGCGTCGATCGTGAGCCAGCCTTCGACGGCGGCACGGGACATGTTCCGGTCCGCGGTCGTGAAGCTCATCTGGGGACCGGTGAAGCTGTTGGTCACCACACCCCAGGGGTACGCGGCGGGCTCCGTTTCGTGCACGATGAGCGCCCCCGCGGCTCCCTGGCGGGCCGCTTCCTCGTATTTGTACGTCCATCTGCCGTAGTACGTCATCGACCGGCCGTTGAAGAGCCCGGGGTCCCCGGTCGCGAATCCCGGATCGTTGACGAGCATGACGACGGTCTTGCCGCGGACGTCGATGTCCTTGTAGTCGTTCCATCCCCATTCGGGAGCCACGATGCCGTATCCGACGAAGACCATTTCGGACCGTTCGAGCCCCGAGTGGGCGACGGCGCGCATCGTCGACGCTACGTACTCGTCGCGGTATCGAAGCCGGGCGGTGGCGTTCCCGCCATCCACCGCGAGATCGCCCTCGGGTCGCGAGGTGATCTCCGTGAGCGGGATCTCCTGGAAATAGGACTCCCCGTTGCCGGGCAGCAAGCCGAGCTTCTCGAATCTGTCTTTCAAAAAGCGCAGGGTCTTTTCCTCGCCGCTCGTCGAGGGTCCCCGGCCTTCGAACTCGTCCGAGGAGAGGATGTTGATATCGGCTTTCAGCTCATCCTGCGTGATGCCCTTGAGCGCACGCTCGAGATCGGCATCCCGGCCCGACCCCGCGGATGCTCCGAGCGCCATCACGCAAACAAGCAGCAAACAAGGCACCATTCTCCGAAACATTATCCGATCTCCTCCTCTATGAAGAAACCCGGTCGAGGACCGGGTTTCTTCGTATTGTTCGAATCGAAAGGACGAAGCGGCTACTTGTAGAGGGACTTGATGCCGCCCCAGGTGGTTGTTTCGGTTCCAACCGCGCAATCGGTGATCGAGAGCGTCACGGTGAAGAAGTCCCAGCAGGCTCCCAGGGTGCGCGTGGGATTGCAGCTTGGATCCAGGAACCCGGGGTAGTTGGCCGGCGCGGGCTGTCCCAGATCGGTCGTGGATACCCTGGAGCCGTTGCCGATGTAGAAGGTCATGCAGCTGCCCGGGTATGCGTCGAAGGCTGCGATCGCCTGAACGTTCGTGACGGCGGCGATCGGAACCCAGTTCGAGTACGTGATCGTCTCGAATTCCACGTAGTTTAGAATCGTGCCCGGGTAGTCGGGATCGCCGTTCGCCCACGGGCCCGATCCGCTGAGCCAGATCTGCCCGCCGTTGAAGGTGCACATGTAGGTGCGATTACCGTTGCCGCTGGGGTTGACGGTGTTGACCAGCAGTAAGGCGTTCCAGGGCTCGGTAGCGCACCAGTAGTGCCACTGGGACGCGAGCGTCAAGCC
>JAPLKY010000388.1 GCA_026387805.1 Candidatus Krumholzibacteriia bacterium | reverse complement strand
TGGTCGCAGTGGCCCGCCATCGCCTCGTCGATGGAGTTGTCGACGACCTCGTAGATCATGTGGTGAAGACCGTGGAGGTCGGTGGACCCGATATACATCGCCGGGCGCTTGCGCACGGCTTCGAGCCCCTTGAGAACCTGTATTCCTTTTGCGGTGTAATCCTGGCTCATCGGTTATCCGTTCTCCCTTTCAATCTCGAGGCGAATGCCTTTGACCTCGACCTTCGGATATTCCTTCTTGATGCGATCGATGATCTGTTTCTGGTGAAACCACAGCTCCTGCATCCAGACGCTGTTCTCGACTTCTATGAAGAGGATGCCGTCTCTCAGCATCCGCGGGCGGCTTCTCTGTGCGATCACGGGCCCCACCACCTCAGCCCAACCCCGCATGAGCTTCACCTCTTCGAACCTGTTGTCGAGCCCCAGGAGCTCGAGCACGCGGGGGAGGATCTCCCCGACCCTCGCGGACGATTTCGTATCCACGGTGAAGCGTACCTCCCTGCGGATATGGAATCTTATTAGCAAACCCCGAAAAAAGACACAAGAATTTAGACCGAGCCGGGCTCATTTTTTCGCTTGCTGCGCGGGTCCTGGCGCTGATTGCACCCGGCGCGGACATTCCCGCGAACGAGCCCATTGGAGCTCTGCGCCTGGGCTCGGAGCGGGAATGTCCGGCGCCATCCCCACCCGCTAGTCTAGATTACCCGGCGGGCGTTATGACGCCCGATTCCACACTGAAGCGCGCGGTGCCGGGGCCGGAGCCGCCGAACTCGTCCGGCCGCGGGGTCGTTATGAAGCTCTGGTAGCTGTCCGCGAGGTGCCCCCTCACGCGCTCCGCCGTTTCGCGGTCGAGCTCCGAGAAAATGTCATCGAGAATAACGACCGGTCTCTCCCCCCGCTTGTCGAGGATCGTGAGCGCCTGGGAGAGCTTGAGCACCAGGGCCGCGAGGCGCTTTCGCCCTTGCGAGCCGAAGCGCCTGATCTCGGAATCCTCGAGGAAGATCTGCACGTCGTCGAAATGCGGCCCCGCCATCGTGTAGCCTCTCCTCCGTTCGGTCTCCCGGACCCTCGAGAGCGCCTCCCGGAGCGCCTCGCCGGGCTCCTTGCCCGAAGGATTGAAGGAGCAGACGTATCGCATGCCGAAGCCGGCCGCGCCCCCCAGGATCTCGTCCAGGAGCGTGCGGGCCCGCGCCTCTATCTCCCGAATCGTTTCGAGGCGCATCTGCACGATCGCCGCCCCTTTTTCGGCGAGCGCGGCATCCCATGGCTCGATTCCGACGGGCGCCCCCCCTTCCCGCGCGGCGCGCTCGAGAAGGGCGTTTCGTTGCCGAAGCGTCCCGCGGTACTCCTTGATCCCGCGGAGGTACCGGGGGGAAATCTGGGCCGCCGTATAATCGAGATATGCTCGTCTCCCCGCGGGCGGGCCCGCCGCGAGAAGGATATCCTCCGCGACGAAAATAACCCCTGGTATGATGCCGACTATCTCCGCGAAGCCCGCTGCTTTCTTCCCGTTGCTCGACACCTTCGTTCTTCCTCCCCGCTCGGCTCCAGCCTCGATCGTGAAATCGAAGCCCGCGTCGCTTCTCCCCTCGATCCTCGCGAAGAAGTACTCCTCGCCGAAGCGGATCGCCTCGTCGAGGCTCCGCGTCCTGAAGGACCGCCCGAGGGAAAAGAGATAGATCGCCTCGAGGAGATTCGTCTTTCCCTGTGCGTTCCGCCCCGTGATGAGATTGAACGTGGGCGAGAAGGAAAGCTCCGCTTTCGAGATGTTGCGGAAGTTAACTATGTCGACGCCCCGAACGATCACCCGCCGTCACCCCGCCCCCTTCACCCGGTGGTCACCCTATCCTCAAGGGCATGATAATGCAGACCTGCTTCAGGTTTCCGCCTTCGCTCGCGGGCTTCACGACGGCCGCGTTGTCGGGGCGATCCAGAAGGAATACGATCTCCTCGGCGTCGATCGTCCGAAGAATGTCGAGAACGTAGTTGGCGTTGTAGCCGATGTCCATCGCCTCTCCCGAGAAAGAGGCCTCGATCTCCTCGCGCGCCTCGCCGAGCTCCTGCGTGCTGACGTTGAGCATGAGCTTGGCCTTGCCGATCGAGAAGACGACCTGCTTGGTAAGCGTGTCGGAAAGGATGGATACGCGCTTCGTCGCTTCGGCAAGGGCCGAGCGCGATATGATGAGCTCCTTTTCGTTCTTGGCGGGGATGACTCTCTGATAATTGGGGAACGGTCCCTCGAGGAGCCGTGAGTATATCGTTGTCTCCTTCATATCGAAGCTGATGCTGTTTTCGCCGATCGAGATCCGCACTTCCTTTTCTCCCTCGGCGTAGATCCGCATCGTCCCGAGCGCCTTCGGCGGAACGATAACGTCCATCTTCTCGACGCCTCCCAGATCCAGCGCGATCTCGACCTTCGCCAGCCGGTGCCCGTCCGTGGCCACCATCGAGATTCCCTTGCGATCGACCTCCCACAGCACACCGCAGAGCGCCGGCCTCGTGAGATCGGTGGACACTGCGTACGTCGTCTTCTGAACGAGCTCCCCGATAATCTCGGGATCTATCGTGAACGCCGTCTTGCCTTCCTGCTTCGGGAGCTTTGGGAAATCCTCCGCGCTCCGCGCGTTCATGACAAACCTGCTCTTCCCGCACGCGAGCGTCAGCTTATCCCCCTCCGAATCGAGCGCGACCTCGCTCCCCGCAAGCGATTTCACGATTTCCGCGAGTTTCTTTGCCGGGACCGCGAGCTTTCCCTCTTCCGCGACGGTTCCATTAACTCTCGACGTGACCGATATGTCGAGATCGGTGGCGGATATACTGAAGATTCCATTCTCCGCGCTCATAAGAACCGTCGATAGAATCGGCATTGTCGTTTTGCCCGGGACAACGCCCGATATAGCGTTCATCTTATGGTTGAACTCACCGAGAGGGACACTGACCTTCACACCGCCACCTCCTGCCGTGGAGTGGATCAAATCGATCTCTTGTTCACCGGTTCCAAAATGGAAAAGTTATAATACGGCATACCCTGCGGAGCTTCAAGGGAAAACACTCAAGGGTTGAAAAAACCCACACCATCGGATTTCCTATCCTGACTCCTCCTCCTTATTATAGATAAATCTTGTAGTAGGAGTTGGTGCACGACTTTTGTTGAAACCGGCAACATCCTGAAACCCCGTATCGATCTTCTCGGACCATGCCCTGTTGAGCACTTTGTGGGCATCCCAAGGTTTTCAACAAAACCCTCATTTGAGAAGCCCAATCAACAGGTATCAACAAATGTTCTGTTGACAGTGTGGGAACACCCTCGAATCCATGCGCCGGATCAGGCCGAAAGCTCTTCGAGAAGCGCCTGAACCTTTCTTCTCAGCGAGGCATCCCGATCAAGCTCCTGCTTCACCCTGGCGATCGCATGGAGAACCGTGCTGTGATCGCGGCCGCCGAAACGCTTTCCGATATCGACAAGAGACAGGTCGGTCAGTTCGCGCGACAGATAGATGCCCACCTGGCGGGCGATGACGACGCGGGCGATTCTCGTTTTCGCGCGGAGGCTGTCGATCGGGATGTCGAAATGCTGGGCGACGGCCTTCTGAATGGTCTGGACGGCGATCTTTTTCGGAGCGCCGTTCTTCACCATGTCGGCCAGGACGTCGCGCGCCATGTCCGCGGTGATCTCGCGGCTCGTGAGGCTCGAGTAGGCGAGCAGCTTGATAAGGGACCCCTCGAGCTCTCGGATATTCGATTTCGCGTTTTCCGCGACGAGCTGGATGACGTCGTCGGGGATCTGGATATGCTCCTTCTCGACCTTCTTCCGGAGGATCGCGATCCGCGTTTCCGTGTCGGGGGGCTGTATGTCCGCGATCAATCCCCACTCGAAGCGCGACGTGAGGCGCTCCTGGAGCGTCGGAATCTCCTTCGGCGGCCGGTCGCTCGTGACCACGATCTGCTTGTTCGCGTTGTGAAGCGCGTTGAAGGTGAAGAAGAACTCCTCCTGCGTGCTTTCCTTTCCCGCGAGAAAGTGTACGTCGTCGATGAGGAGAATGTCGATGTTGCGGTAGCGATCCTTGAACTCGTGCGTGATGCCGGAGCGAATCGCGAGGATCAGGTCGTTCATGAAACCTTCCGCGGAAACGTAGGAGATGCGCATCTTCGCATGCTTCTCGATGACGCGGTGTCCGATCGCCTGGATGAGGTGGGTCTTTCCGAGCCCCGCGCCGCCGTAAATGAAGAGCGGATTGTAGGCGCGCGCGGGATTGTCGGCGACGGCGAGCGCCGCCGCGTGGGCGAAACGGTTGCTGCTTCCGACGACGAACTCGTCGAATACGTAGCGAGCGTTGAGCTGGGCGTTTTCGGGGACGACGACGGGTTCGTTCTCGATCATCGAACGCGTCGCGCTCGCCTCCGGCGGGGAAACGCGGGGCGGACTCGCTGGCGAAACGAAGTCGACCGATACGGGCTCGCCGAGCGTCTCGCGTGCCGCCCGCTCGATCTTCTGCCGGTGATGCTCAACGAGCCAATCGACGAAAAAGGGATTCGGGCCCTCGATCACGAGCCGCCCGTTCTCGCAGCTCACGAGACGCGTCGGCTTGAACCACGTCTGAAAGCTCTGCGCGTTGACTTCCGTGCTCACGCGTTCGAGAATGGAATCCCAGAGGTGTTTGAGCCTGTCTTTCATCGTCGATATGAGAGAAAAAGCGCCCCGAAATCCCCTGTTTTGCTCTCCCGAAAGTGAAGCAGAACTCCCCAGGAGATCACTATGAATCTCTTCGAATTGCAGAGGTTGCCCACAAATGTGGATAACCGCGCAACGTCAATTTTCATAATAGAATCAGCGGGATTCAAATATCAATTCCAGAGCGTTATCCACATTGGAAAAGAGCTGTCGGCCATGGTGCAAATCGGTGTGGCCATTATCGCTCGTGGGGGAATGTCCCCTCATCCCGCGGGGGGAAATCTATCACACGCCCGGCGACCGATCAAGAAAATTCTTCCGGCCGGGGGAAAATAGTTGCAACTCGTTATCTCGATAGAAATTAAAAAAATACCGAACGACAATTCGAGCTTGACATTAAAACCGGGATCGGGTTCAGGTTCTTCCGGAGGAGGAAAACCCTTGATGCCACGCGGAGATATGATTTTGCAGCATTATTAGCTTGACAACGTTTTAGAACTTTTCTATCGTATTCTGCTTTTGTATAATAGAGCATAAGAATAGGAAGAGACGGAAACCACCCATCACCAGAGAAGGTGCACGATGAAGCGAACGTTTCAGCCGCACAACACGCGAAGGAAAACGACGCACGGATTTCGCAAGCGCATGAGCACAAAGAACGGCCGCCTGGTTCTGAAAAGGAGGAGAGCGAAGGGAAGAAAACGCCTGAGCGTCTGATCGTGAGGGAAGATATCCGCATGCAATCGCGGAGGCTCAAAAAGAATAGTCAGTTTCGTCTTGTTTATAGTGAAGGAAAGAGGGAAGCCGGGACGAAGGTCGTCATTTATTTTCTCAAGCACGAAAGCGACAGCGTCGTGCCCGGGTTCGTAGCAAGCAAGAAAATAGGAAAGGCCTGTCAGCGAAACAGGGCGAAGAGGCACATGAGAGAGATATTCACGAGATTGAAGGATCGTTTCAACGATACGAATCTCTGGATCGTTTTTGTTGCCTCGTTTCGCCCGGATGAATGTACGTTCCACGAGATCTTGGCGGACGTCGAGAGCTCGTTGGGAAGGGCTGGACTCATTTCGACAAACGGATGATATCGCGAATTCTTACACGGATCGGCCTTGCGGCTTTGCACATATACAGAGTGGCTGTTTCTCCCTGTCATCCACCGGTGTGCCGATTCACGCCTTCCTGTTCGCGGTACGCCGAGGACGCGCTCCGGATGCACGGTCCCGTCAAGGGGACGGCGCTTGCGATCAAACGCGTCCTGCGGTGCCACCCCTTCTCGATCGGCGGCTACGATCCCGTGCGTTGACGCGACGGGGCCTCTCCGGCCTGCGAACCTTCGATAGATCATACGATGCCCCCGGTTTCCGAACGAAAGGACGGCATGGACAAGAGATCGTTGATGGCGATCGCCCTGACGTTCGTCATCCTCATCGGATGGCAGGCGTTCTTTGTGGCGCCGCAGCAGAAGAAGCTCGCCGCGAAGCGCGCGATGGAGCTCCGCGAGAAAGAGCGCGCCGATTCGCTTGCCGCGATCGAGCGAGGCGTCGCCGAGGAGGAGACGCTCGCGGTATCGGGCTTGTCCGATACGCTGGGCGCGGCGCCGAGCGCGACGTCGAGCGCGGCGCCGGCGGGCACGAGCGCATTCCTTCTTCCCGGCGGCGATACGATCAGGGCGGCGAGAGTAACGGTCGTGACCGAGAAGATGAAGGTTGTGCTCTCGAGCGTCGGCGGGGAGGTCGAGAGCGTCACTTTCGCGAGCTTCAAGAGGAAGGACGGGAGCCTCGTCGAGCTGGTTCCCGCGGGGGCCGAAGGAGGCCTCTCGCTCGCCCTTCAACGGAACGGCGAATGGAAGACGCTCGCCGGGCTCGGCTTCGAAGCGTTCGTTGACGGCGCTCCCGTCGCCGATAGCGCCCGGGTCGTTCTCGGCGAGGGGCGCGAGACGGCGGAGATCCTCTTCAAGCGCCAGGGACCCTCGGGCGAATACGTCGAAAAGCGACTCACGTTCTCTCGCGGCGGATACAGCGTCGGCGTCAGGATCGCGCTCAAGCGCGAAGGGGAGATGGCGAGCAGCGGCGCGTATTCGATCGGCTGGGAGAGCGGGCTCGCCACGAGCGAGGCCAACGTCAAGCTCGAGCAGACGAAGTTCGCGGCGCTCGGCATGGTCGGGGCCGAGTACTACCAGTCGTCGTTGGGCAAGTTCTCGAAGGAGACGAGGCGCACGTACGACGGTACGGTCGTCTGGGCCGGGGCGCGAACGAAGTACTTCCTGAGCGCGCTCGTCGCGTCGAAGGAGAACCGGGGCTCCGGCACGCTCGTTCTCCTCGGCGAGCGGGACAAGGGATTCGTCGGATACGCGATCGCATATCCGTTCCGCGGGGATCCGCGCGAGATCGAGGATTCGTTCACGTGGTACGCGGGCCCGCTCGACATGAAATCGCTCAAGGCCTTCGGCGTGGGGCTCGAGAAAACGATCGACCTCGGGCGGTTGAGGTTCCTGAGCGTCGGCATCCTCTGGCTCATGGTCTGGGTGGAACGCTTCATCCCGAACTACGGGGTCGTCATCATCATTCTCTCTCTGCTCACGAAGTTCCTCTTCTACCGCCTCACCCACAAGAGCCTCAAGGCGATGAAGGACATGCAGCGCATTCAGCCGAAGCTCAAGGAGATCCAGGAGAAGTACAAGGGGGACCGGGACCGGCAGAACAAGGAGGTCATGAAGCTCTACAAGGAGGCGGGCGTGAATCCGCTCGGCGGATGCCTGCCGCTCCTGCTCCAGATGCCGGTATTCTTCGCCCTCTACAGCGTCCTGAGCAATACGATCGAGCTCCGGAACGCCCCGTTCGTGAGCTGGATCAACGACCTTTCGGCGCCGGACGCGCTCTTCAGGTGGAAGCAATCGATCCCGATGATCGGCAGCGAGTTCCACCTCCTCCCCATTCTCATGGGCGTCGCGATGATCTACCAGTCAAAGCTGAGCGGCTCGCCGACGGGAGACACGGTGCCCGCGGCGCAGACGAAGATGATGACCTATCTCATGCCGGTCATCATGACCGTATTTTTCTACACCATGCCGTCGGGGCTCGTCCTGTACTGGCTGGTGAACAACGTAGCCCAGATCGTTCAGCAGTACTTCGTGCAGAAGGAGCTCGACGCCGAGGAGGCGACGAGGCTCGCCGCGCAATGAAAGGCAGGAATTTGCATGGGCATGTTCGAACGCGATAAGGACAAGGGAAAGGGAAAGAACCGGGAAGAGATCCGGTCGGATACCATCGAAGCGACGGGAAAGACCGTCGAGAAGGCGCTCGAAAAAGGGCTCGAGACCCTTCGCGCGCGCATCGACGAGGTCGAGATCAAGATATTGGATCCTGGGCAGAAAGGCGTTCTCAGCATATTCGGCTCGCGCGACGCGAAGATCCGCGTGACGCGCAAGAAATCGGGGAGCGGCGTCGAGGAGATCGTCGACGATATCACGCGCGCGATCATGGAATGTCTCGACGTGAACTACCGGCTGTTCTCGGAAGAGCAGGACGGGACGACCTACGTCAACGTCGAGACCGCGGGGGTCGACGGACTACTCATTGGGCGCAAGGGGGACACGCTGACCTCCCTCCAGCATCTCGTCGGCCGCATTGTCTCAAAGAAGATGGGCGGGTATCAGCGGCTCACCCTGGACGTGGGCGGCTACCTGAGGAACCGTCACGAGATACTGAAACAGAAGGCCATCAAGGCGGCGGAAAAAGCGAAGAAGAGCAACCACGACGTGACGCTCGAACCGATGTACGCCTCCGAGCGGCGTGTCGTGCATATGGCGCTCGCCAACCTCGAGGGCATCACGACCTATACGGTCGGAAACGGCGACCTTCGCAAGGTCTGCATCTCGCCCGCGAAGCCGGACGACGGCAGGCGGCAGGGCAACCGCTGACGGATCATGGAGAATGACGCAATCGTCGCGCTCAGCACCCCGCCGGGCGAGTCGGGGATCGCCGTCGTGCGCATCTCGGGGAGCTCCGCCTTGCGTCTTCTCGACGCGATGGCTCCGGGCGCGCGTCTCGCTCCCTCCCGCACCCTCTCCCCCCTTGCGCTGAGCGACGGCTCGGGCGAGTCGATCGACGAGGCTCTCGTCGCGGTCATGCGCGCCCCCGGGAGCTATACGGGCGAAGACATGGTGGAGATCTCGTGCCACGGAAGCATGCAGGTCGTCTCGGACCTCATCGACGAGATTGTGCGGCTCGGCGCGCGGATCGCAGCCCCCGGCGAATTCACGAAAAGGGCTTTCCTCAACGGGAAGCTCGATCTCGCGCAGGCGGAGGCCGTCGTCGACCTCATATCAGCGGAGACGAAGCTTCAACGGAAGATCGCGCTCGAGCAGCTCGGGGGGGCGCTGTCGCGGAAAGTGCGCTCCCTCGAGGAATCGCTTCTCGACGAGCTCGCCCTCATCGAGGCGGCGATCGATTTTTCCGAGGAGGATCTGCCGGTGTACGACCCGCGCGATACGCTCGAGGCCGCGAGGAAGGCGCGCGCGGCGATTGCCGCGCTCCTCGAATCCGAAATCGCCGGAGAAAGGCTGCGCCGCGGCATCCGCGTGACGATTCTCGGAGGGCCGAACGTCGGAAAGAGCAGTCTCTACAACGCGCTCCTCGGCGAAGAGCGGGCGATCGTCTCCCCCATCGCAGGAACGACGAGGGACATTCTTCGCGAAAGAATCCATATCGGCGGCTTCACGTGCCGTCTCGAGGATACGGCCGGCATCGCGGAGACGAGCTGCGAGGTCGAGGCGAAGGGAATCGAGATCGCGAGGGCGGCCGCGCTCCGGGCGGATCTCGTTCTGTTCGTTGTGGACGGGAGCGAGGAGATCACGAGCGAAACGAGTGATGAAATCTCCCGGATCGCCCCGGACAAGCTTCTGTGCGTTCTAAACAAGAGCGATCTCGGGCTGCGATGCTCGAGCGACGAAGCCCGCGCGAGGCTCGGCGCGCGGGACCTGATCGTCGTCTCGGCCCTCACACGGGAAGGGCTCGAGAGCGTGCGGGTTTGGATATTCGACAAAACGGTCAAGCGCGCCGCGGGGGATCTCGACCGCGAGCGGATCGCGGTGAACGCCCGGCAGGCGGCCGCGTTGCGAGAGGCTGACGAGGCGCTCGAGCGGCTCTCGACCGCGATCGAGACAGGAGAGCACGCCGAGATTCTCAGCGTCGAGACGAGATGCGCGCTCGACGCCCTGGGCGCGATCACGGGACGATCGATGTCCGACGCCCTCCTCGAAACGATATTCACGAAATTCTGCATAGGCAAATGACGGTGCCAAATCCTTTTCAAGAAACTATTTTATCAAATAACGAGATGCGCCGTTAATAATAACAATTATGAGTAATATCGGAAAATCCGGCTTCGATGTCATTGTGGTCGGGGGCGGGCACGCCGGATGCGAGGCGGCCCTCGCGGCGAGCAGGATGGGTTTCTCGACGCTGCTCGTCACGATGAGCCGGGATCATATCGCCAGAATGCCGTGCAATCCGGCTATCGGCGGGCTCGCCAAGGGGCAGCTCGTCAGAGAGGTGGACGCGCTTGGCGGCGAGATGGGGCTCGCGATCGACGAGACCGGAATACAGTTTCGGATGCTGAACAGGGCCAAGGGCCCTGCCGTATGGTCCCCGCGGGCGCAGGCGGACAAACAGGCATACCACCGCCGCATGCTCAAGGCGATCGAGAGCGCCGAGAACATCGTTCTCCTCGAGGCCGAAGCGACGGCCGTTCTGGCAAGGAACGGAGTCGTCGAGGGCGTGGAGGCGTCCGGAGAAAAGCGGTATTGCGCGCCGAAGGTCATTCTGACCCTCGGCACCTTTCCGAACGGGCTCATGCATATCGGGGAAGAGAGCTTTCCGGGTGGGCGGGAAGGGGAACCCCCTTCGTGCATGCTTGCGGATCAACTGGCCTCTCTCGGAATCGAGCGAGGCAGGCTCAAGACGGGCACGCCGGCGCGTCTCGCAAGGGGCAGCGTCGATTTTTCGCGCTGCGAAGAGCAGGCCGGGGACAGGGAGCCCTCTCCCTTCTCGTTCAGAACAAAGAAGATAAACGGGGACCAGGTGCCCTGCCATATAACCTATACGAATGCAAGGACGCACGAGATAATCCGACGGAATCTGGGCAGGTCTCCCCTTTATGCGGGTCGCATCAGGGGCGTCGGCCCAAGATACTGTCCTTCGATAGAGGACAAGGTGGTTCGGTTCGCCGACCGGGAGCGGCATCAGCTCTTTCTCGAGCCCGAAGGGCGAGAGTCGGCCGAGATCTACGTCAACGGGCTCTCGACGAGTCTGCCTCGCGACGTGCAGGAGGAGATGGTCCATTCGATTGCGGGGCTCGGAGACGCCGCGATCGTTCGATACGGCTACGCCATCGAGTATGACTACTATCCTCCGCATCAGCTGCTGCCGACCCTCGAATCGCGGAGGATTGGAGGGCTCTATTTCGCCGGCCAGATTAACGGCACGTCGGGTTACGAGGAGGCGGCGGCGCAGGGGCTCATGGCGGGCATCAACGCCGGATTGAGCCTCGCGGGCAGAAGCCCGCTCATTCTCGGAAGACACGAGGCATATATAGGAGTTCTGCTCGACGATCTCGTAACGAAGGAGATCGACGAGCCATATCGCATGTTCACATCGAGGGCCGAGCATCGGCTCGTCCTGAGGCAGGACAACGCGGACGGGCGCCTCTTCAGGCACGGGGTCCGTTGCGCCCTCTTGCCTCGCGGGCTCTGGGAGGAGATGATCGCGAGGCGCAAGCGCGTCGCCGGCGCGCGAAGATTCATCGAACGGCAGACTCTCGCCGCGGATGAGTGCAGCCGTATCCTCGCCTCCAGGGGCCAGAAATGCGTATCGTCTCCGCTCAAGGCCGCATCGCTCCTCCAGCGGCCCGGCATATCCATCGGGGATATCGAAAGCGCAGTGCCGGCGGGAAGCCTCGGGCTGGGGCCGCGGGAGAAAGAGGCTCTTGAAATCGGAATCAAGTACGAGGGCTATATTCGCCGGCAGAAGAAGCTCGCCGAGCGCATGCTGCAGATCGAAAGGGTGCGGATCCCCACCGATTTCTCGTACGACATCGAGGCTCTGAGCACGGAGGCGCGGATAAAGCTCGAGAAGTTCCGGCCCCTGACCCTTGCTCAGGCGTCGCGACTCTCCGGCGTGCGCTCGTCCGATCTTTCGATCCTTATGATCCATTTGGGAAAGCGGGATCGGGAAGGACGCGGGAATCCCGGGCGAGGCGGCGCTGTATGAACAATGGGGAGATGGGAAGAATCGCGGAAGATACCCTCCGTCGGGCGGGATTCGAGAGCGAAGCCCCCGAGACGGTATATCAGCTCTCGCTTTACCTGCAGGAGGTCGATTTCTGGAATGCCAGGATGCATCTCGTCGGCAAAGGGCGTTTCGGGACAAGCCTCGAGCTCCTTGTTTTCGACTCCCTCGCGCTGCTGAACGCCGCGGACGAAAGCGGGATCGCCGCGCTCAGAGTGGCGGACATAGGCTCCGGCGCCGGATTTCCGGGACTCGTTTGGAAGATCGTGCGGTCGAAGCTCGAACTGACGCTCTTCGAGCGGAGACTCAAGCCGCAACTTTTTCTCGAAAGGGTCGTGGCGCTGCTCGGGCTCAAGGGCATAACGGTATTCGGAGGGGATGCCGCGAACTTCAAGGAAACGGGGGAATTCGATCTCGTCGTGTCGAAAGCCGCGGGGCGGCTCGCGGGCATTCTTCCGCTTGCGGACAAGCTTCTCGGGCCGGGAGGAGCGTACATCACCGTCAAG
The DNA here is from genome assembly GCA_026387805.1 of Candidatus Krumholzibacteriia bacterium. Lineage (GTDB taxonomy): Bacteria > Krumholzibacteriota > Krumholzibacteriia > Krumholzibacteriales > Krumholzibacteriaceae > SSS58A. The sequence continues at coordinate 5,976 of JAPLKY010000388.1, read as the reverse complement.
GGCCGATCCTGGGAGAGCGAAATGCCGCAGAACGTTCAAAGCCGCATGCGCCTGGAATCCGCCGTCGAGCTCCCCGAAAAGCGCGGCACCGCGCTGGTATTCCGCAAGAACCTACCCGGCTGAGTGTTTCACGTGAAACACACGATCGCGGGTCCTGTCGCCCATTGCACCCCGCACGTGCTCGCACGATACGCGGGTCCTGTCGGCGATTGCACCCCGCAGGTGCTCGCTCGCAAGGCTCGCTGCGCCCCCTGCGGGGGCCCCATCGCCGCCACCCGCTAGTCGAGGTTTCCGGACTGCGCTGCGTGCGGGGGCCCCATCAGCGTCACCCGATAGTCGAGGTGGTGGAATGGCACGGCGCGGAGCGCAGCGACCGTTTCACGTGAAACACCCCCTGCGCCTCCCGGCCAGGGCTCTTTTGCGCCCGCAATGAGGCGTATCACGCGAAACAATCCCCACTCGCCCGCATGCGGCGCTCTTTTGTACCTGAAATGAGGCGTTTCACGCGAAACAATCCCCACTCGCCCGCATGCGGCGCTCTTTTTCCGTTGCTTTCCCTCCGGACGAAATCTATAATGCCAGTGACCCCGCCTCTACCAAGGAGGAGGACATGAAAGCCGCCACAGTCCATGCGCTTGTGATGCCGGCGCTTCTAGTCGCGCTCGTCTCGGTGTCGAGTTGCGAGAGCAAGGTCGAGATCGCCAATGCTGCACCCGGCAACGTCACGCTTTCCGTGAGTAAGTGCTTTATTGAAACCGGCGGAACCGTGACGTTCAGCGGAGGAGCCATCGACGATGACGGAGATTCACTGACGTTCCGATGGACGGCAACGGCGGGAAGCTTCACTCCGGCATCCGCTACAGGAGCCAGCGTGGAATGGACGGCGCCTTCCACGCCCGGGAGCGTGACGATCAGAATGGCGGTGACCGATGATATAGAAACAGTTGCGAGAACCCAGAGCATAACCGTTTGCACCCCGATACAGGGTTCGGTGACGACATCTACAACGATCGCAAACACGGGGTTCATCTATATCGTCAAGAATGCAGACCTGCTGCAGATCGCATCCGATGCAACCCTGACGATTGAGCCCGGCGTGACGATCGTATTCGACAGGGCCCTGGGGGGATTCGAGGCGTTCGGACGCATCGTTGCGGAGGGAACGCCCGCCGAAGAGATACGATTCCGAGGCAATAGCTGCGGAGCGAGCTCCAGTCTGTGGGATGGAGTATATGTGGATGGGGGGCATGGGGAGGCTATCTTCAGAAATGTGGATCTCAGCTCCAGCTCGAACGGGATACAGGTCGTGAACGGCGGGAAGCTCACGCTCGACAGCTGCAAGGTGCATGATAATAATAACATCGGAATCAGCATCACGACCGAATTGTCCGTGGCGCACATAATTTCAAGCGAGATCTGGGATAATGGCGTAGGGGTCGAGATCGAGAACGCAAGCGTCGATATCACCTCGAGTGCCATCCAGTACAATGGCTCGAACGGAATCGAAATATCGTATTCCCTTTCGGAAACGGATGTTACGATCGACAGCACGACCATCGCGAACAACGAAGATAACGGCATCAGGCTCTCGAACCTGGCAGCCCCCGTGATACGGGACTGTTCGATCAGCTCCAATGGCCCGGAGTCCGGAGGGGGCTATGCGATACTGCTGGCCGCCTACGCCAGCAGCGATACCATAGATGCGCAGTATAATTTCTGGGGCCTCGGCAACACGACGGAAGGAAAGATAGAGGATCTGATATTCGACGGAAATGATCCGGGCGGTTTTGGTTACGTGGACTTCAGGCACTACCTCCTCATCGAGCCCCCCTGGGTGCCGAAAGCCGGGCCCGCGGGAGGCGCGAAAGAGAGATAATGGGAAAGATCGTTGCGATAGCGAATCAAAAAGGAGGCGTCGGGAAGACGACGACGGCCGTGAACCTCGCGGCGAGCGTCGGCGCCGCGGAGAAGAAGGTGCTTCTCGTCGACATCGATCCCCAGGCGAACGCGAGCAGCGGGTTCGGCGTGCGGGCCGGCGAGGGAGAGCTGACGATCTACGAGGTGATCCTCGGGGGAATCAGCGCGAGGGAAGCGGTCAGGAAGGTCGAGCTCGTCGATCTGATCCCGTCGCAGCCGAAGCTCATCGGCGCCGAGATAGAGCTCGTCTCGCAAATCGCTCGCGAGTACAAACTGAAGGAGGCGCTCGCGGAGATCGCCGATGATTACGATTTTATCTTCATCGATTCGCCGCCGAGTCTCGGGCTGCTCACGCTCAACACGCTGACCGCGGCGGATTCCGTATTGATCCCCATTCAATGCGAATATTACGCCCTCGAAGGCCTGAGCCAGCTCCTCAGCACGATCCGCATGGTGCAGAAGCATCTGAACCCCGACCTCAGGATCGAGGGCGTCCTCCTCACGATGTTCGATAAGAGGCTCAACCTGTCGAACCAGGTCGCCCAGGAAGCCATATCTTATTTTGGCGAAAAGGTTTACGAGACCGCAATACCGAGAAACGTGAGACTCGGCGAGTGCCCGTCCTTTGGGCGCCCCGTGCTTTTGTATGACGTTCAGAGCGTCGGGGCGAAGAGCTATCTCAAACTTGCAAAAGAGCTGATCGATAGGCAGGACAGCCGCGGCGAGCCCAGGGAAAGGCTCACTCCCCTGATCGAGACGAGCAGGAAAGCGAGCGAAGGAAGGTGGCAGCCGAAATGACGAAGAAAGTGCTGGGGCGCGGGATCGAGGCTTTGATATCGCAGGATCTGAGAGAGAGCGTCTCGGAAACGGAGCGCGTCAAGGATCTCGATATCGAGCACATCGATCCGAATCCCCATCAGCCGAGAGAGAATTTCGACGGCGAGCACCTCAGGGAGCTCGCCGAATCGATCAGACAGAACGGCGTTCTTCAGCCGATCGTGGTGAGGCGCGTCGAGAACCGCTACGAGCTTATCCTCGGGGAACGCAGGCTCCGCGCGGCGAAGCTCGCGGGAAGACCGACGATCCCGGCGATCGTTCGGAACATTGATGACGCGGATTCGCTCAGGCACGCCCTCATGGAAAACCTCCAGCGCGAGGATCTCAACCCGATGGAAGAAGCGAGAGGGTATCAGGCGCTCAAGGACGCTTTCGGGCTCGCGGTAGGCGATATCGCCGCGATGATCGGCAAGAACAGAAGCACCGTCGCGAACAGCTTGAGGCTCCTCAATCTCCCCGATATCGTGAAGATGTTCATCGTCGAGGGCAAGCTCACGGCCGGGCATGCGCGCGCGCTGCTCTCGATCGAGGGGGAAGCGGCGCAGATCGAATGGGCGAGAAGAATCGTGAGCGAGAGCCTCACCGTACGGGAAATCGAGCACGCCGCCCCGGGCAAGGCGCACACGAAGAAGCGCCGGGGTCTGCGAAGGATCTCCCCGCAGATCCAGGCGATCGAAGAAGCGATCGAGACGCACCTCGGCACCCGCGCGAAGATCGTGCCGCGAAGCAAGGGCGGAATCCTCTGGATCGAATATTACTCGGACGAGGAGCTCGAGAGCGTTCTCGAGAAGATGGGAATCACAATTCCGCGTTAGCGCCCAGCGGCGATCGCGTTCATGGATAAAGGAAAATTCTCCATAATCGTCGTCCCGCACGATCTCAAGAAGACGCGCACGGTGAGGATTCCGTACGCGCTCTTCTACGCAATCGTCGGGATCCTGGCCGCGGGGATTGCGGTCATGATCGTATTCGCGGCGACCTATGGAGCGCTTCTCCTCAAAGTGCAGGAGGGGCGCATGTACAAGCGGCAGCTCGAGGAGCTCGAGAAGCGTCAGGTGCAGATCGTGGAGCTGCGGAGAAACGTCGCGCAGCTGCGATCGATGAATCTTCAGGTCCGCCGGATGCTCGGGCTCGTCGTTACGCCCGGGGACAGCGCCGCGATACTGCAGGTCGAACGGGGGAACGCGGCCGTGCCGGAGGGGCTCCGCGTCGAGCAGGCCGCCATGCTTCGCGCCATTCCGACCTTCTGGCCCGTGCGCGGATTCATCACGAACAGGTTCAGCCAGGCGGGAGGCGAGAAAGATACGATCTTTCATGGCGGCATAGACATCGCGGTCGACCGGGGGACGCCGGTGCGCGCGGCCGCATCGGGCTACGCGAGCGAAGCGGGATGGAACGATTCGTACGGGTATTACGTACAGATAGATCATGGCTATGGAATAAAAACGCTTTACGCGCACGCCGATATGCTGGTAGTCTCCAAGGGGGAGCGCGTGGCGCAGGGGCAGACGATAGCGTATTCGGGCAATACGGGGAGAAGCACGGCGCCCCATCTGCATTTCCAGGTGACGCAGAACAACATCCCCGTGGACCCGTTGAAATACCTGCTGCAATAGGAGGGATACGATAGGAGGTAAGAACGTGGGCAGGAAGGAGGACGTCATGTTCGGGAAAGAAGGCGAACAGCTCCCGGGGGAGGGCAAGATGAATTCGATCATCGGAAAGGGCTGTAAGATCACCGGAACGATCCTCGTCAGCGAGGGAACGCTCCGCATCGACGGCGAGTTCGAGGGAACGATCCAGGTCCCGGACACACTCGTCATCGGCAAGGACGGCCGCGTGAAGGCCGAGATCAAGGTGAAAAGCGCTGTGGTCGGCGGCACGATCGTCGGCAACATCGACGCGAAGGAAAAGGTCGAGCTCCAGGCGGGATCGCGTGTCGAAGGAGACATCAAGACGACCCGTCTCGTCATCGACGAGGGAGTCTTCTTCGAGGGCAACTGCAAGATGAGCCCCGATGGAAGAAGCGAGCAAAAGTCGACGATGCAGAATCCGCAGTATCAGCAGCCGAAGAAGAGCGAGATGTCCGTCGGGCAGCGGTGACGAGCGGCGAGGGCGAACTAGATAGTTAATACCTGGTGCGCCCGGTCGACGAACCGGAGCGAGAAGAATAAAAGGCGCCCGCGATCGGGCGCCTTTCGTTTTGGCCGCGACTTGTGCTACACTGCGGCATCCTGGGGTTGATACATCCGAACGGAAAGGGGGAACAAGTGCACACGCAATGGAAATTTGTGCGCGCGGCCGCGCCGGCTCTCTGGTGCCTCGCCATCGGCATCTCGGCGCTCGCCGCGGCGGCGCCGGCCAGCTCTGCCGCGACGGCCTCCGCGGTGCTCGGGGCCATGGAGACGGAGCTCAACCGGACCATGGCGGAGCTGAAAGGCCAGGCGCAGCCGCCCTATTTTCTGAGCTATTTGATCACCGAAATCAACAAGACGGAAGTGACCGCCGAATTCGGAGCCTTGACGAAGAACGAAAGCGATTGCGATCGACTGCTCAGGATCGATCTTCGCGTGGGAGATTACACGCTCGACAGCTCGCACGAGATCCGCGGCGACGCGATGTCGGGAATGCTCGACCGGTTCAGCTACGTGAAGATGCCGCTCGACGACGACGTCGACGCCATGCGCGGAGTGCTCTGGTTTCAAACCGATCGAGCGTACAAGCGCGCTCTCCAGAAGCTCGCCACCGTGAAGACCCAGATGCAGGTGAAGGTGGCCGAGGAAGACCGGTCCCCCGATTTCTCCCGCGACGAAGCGGTATCCTCGGTGGAGGAGATTCCTTCGTTTGCGATCGACCGTGCCGCCTGGGCGGAGAAACTGCGCCGCTATTCGGAGCCCTTCACGAAACACGGCGAGATCTACCGGGCCGAGGCCAGTGTCGTCGCGGAGCGGGAAGTGAAGTGGTTCGCGAGCAGCGAGGGAGCGAGGATTCAGACGGCGCACATCTCCTGCAAGCTCGCGATATCGGCCGCGACGAAAGCGGAAGACGGGATGGAGCTCCCCCTCATCGAGAGCTTCTTTTCCTTCACCCCGGAAGGGATGCCCGATGACGCAGTCGTGCTCGCGCGCGTCGACGAGATGATCCGGAATCTCCTCGCCCTGCGCACCGCGCCGGTCATCGACCCGTACACGGGCCCCGCTATTCTCTCGGGGCGCGCGAGCT
>JAPLKY010000183.1 GCA_026387805.1 Candidatus Krumholzibacteriia bacterium | reverse complement strand
TGATACTGGCTTTTGAGGGAGAATGGGCGATGATGAAGGAACGGGCCTTCCTCGGCCTGTTTCGCCGAGGATGGCGTATCAGGGGATGAAGCCTTACCTCGATTGCGCTTCGAGTTCCTGGAGGAGCGAGGAGAATTCTCCGGAATCGGGGAAATTCGATCTTGCGGTTCTCACCAGAGCTCGCCTTTCGTCGCGATCGCCGATGCCGGCGAGCCGGTTCTTGATCTCGGCCGCGATGGCGAGAAGCTGCTTTCTCGCGTGATCGTTGGAATTGTCCGCCTTGAGGGCTTTCGTGTACATCGCCGCGGCGTTATACCCGTCACTTGACAGAAGCACGTTGTTCGCATAGTAGACGTCCCCGCATATTCCGAAAATATCGCCGGACTCTGCGGGAAGGGCCGCCGCCAGCTTCGCCGCGAGATCGGCGTACTCCCCGGACTTATTCCCCGCGAAGCTCTCTCTCATCGCCTTGTCGACGGTTTCCCGGAGACATTTCGCCGCGTGCCTGCTATCCGAAAAAGTCCTGATGATGGTTGCATAGACTGCCGAGGCATTATCTTCGCCGTCGCTCAACAAACGGCCGCCGTCGGCGTATTTCTTCCCTCTCTGGTAGAGATTGTCCAGCTTCATGTCGGGGAAATACGCGACGGCCTTGTCCATGAAACGGCGGTATGCCTTGAAATCTCCCTTCTTGAACATCGCGTCGGCATTCCTGATATGCCATTTGTACACCTTCTGCATGCCGCGGTGCGCCAGCCGGTTCCCCGGGTCGATGTCCCTGATCGTCTCGAGCTTTTCAAGGGCGCCGTCGACATTCCCCGCCTTGATCAAGGCGACGGCCTCGCGATAGAGCTTCTTCACTCTCTCGACGGCGATTGCGTCGAGCTTTCCCGGATCGACGGAGGGGGAGGGTATTCTGCCCGTGTAGTCTCTCCCCGGAGCGAAGAGGGAGATGACGTCAAAATCGCGCCGCTCCAGGACCCGCCAGAGCTGCTTGAATCCGACGTACCCGGCTCCCAGCACGATCATCAAGATCGCGGCCTTCAGAAGGAATCCCTTCGCCCGGCCGGGGAGTTTGCGCGGCTCCTTTTCGCTTTGCTCTTTCTGCCGGGAGTCCGATCCGCCGGCGGTCGAGATCGAGCCTTCGCCCTCGCCGGATTTCTTCGCGAATATCGAGCTCGCGCTTTCCGGCCTGCTCTCCGGGGATTTCTCCATGCACCAGAGAATGATCCTCTGAAGCTCCGCGCTCACCACGGGATTGACGTTGCGCGGGGGCGGAGGATTGTCCATGGCAATCTGCCGCAATACGGAAAGGGTGTTTTCGCCCTTGAACGGCAGCTCCCCCGTCGCCATCTCGTACATGACGACCCCGAGGGAGTAGATGTCGCTCTTCGGGCTCGCGCTTTCGCCCCGGGCCTGCTCGGGACTCATATAGGCCGGCGTGCCGAGCACGGAACCGTCCATCGTGAGCTTCTGCGTCATGTCGGATGCCTTGGCGAGATCGAAATCCATCAGGACGCCCGTGCCGTCGTCCTTCATGAAGATATTCGGGCTCTTGATATCGCGGTGGATGATGCCGTTTTCGTGGGCGTAATCCAGCGCGCCGGCGATGGGTTTGATGATCCCCGCGATCTCCTGTCCGGAGAACGGGCCGTGTTTCTTGATGCGCTCCTCGAGCGTCTCGCCCCGGAGGTATTCCATCACGATGTAGTAATAGCCCTTCTCGTCGCCGACGTCGAAGACGGGGATGATGTTGGGGTGTTTCAGGCGCGCGGCGCTCCGGGCTCCGTTGATGAACCGCTTCACGAACTCGGCGTCATGCGTGAATTCCTGATGAAGCACTTTGACGGCCACGTCATTGTGGAGGACCTTGTGCCGACCCTTGTAGACGACGGCCACCCCGCCGCGTCCGATCTCCTCGACGATCTCGTATTTTTCGAGCTCGATCACCGCAGTCCCGCTTGAAGAAGGTCGAAGCGGTATCGATATGATACCGGGAAAGACTCTAGCTCAACGGTTCCCGTTCCACAACCATATTCGAGCCGCGGTGCGCGCGGCGGATGCGAGCGCCGGTGGCGGGATTGAGTCCGAATGGCACGCGGCGTCATTTCCCGCCAAACGATTGCCCGGTTGACTTGATCCGCGCTCCGGCGATATAATCGCCCTCCGTTGAGGCGATTTCAAGGGAGCTGCCATGGGAAATCCTGCTGCCCGGTGCGGAGATACGGCAAATACCTGCAATGATCCGGCCGATATGCCCGTCGGCATAGTCATTGCGATCGGCACGGTCATGATAAACAGCATGCCCGCCGCCAAACAGGGCGATCAGGTCGTCGGGGTGGACATACATATCATCATGATACCGACGCCTGGAGGACCGGTCCCGACTCCTCTCCCGCATCCCTTCAGCGGAATGCTGGACGGCGCTCTTTCGTCATCGGTCAAGATCATGGGGATGCCGGCGGCTACGGTGAACAGTATGGCCTCCAACATGCCTCCTCACATCCCCCAGGGCGGACCGTTCCAGAAACCTCCCATGAACAAGGCGAAGATCATTATGGGCAGCCCCAACGTCTTCATAGGCAACGGTGGCGGCGGCGG
>JAPLKY010000221.1 GCA_026387805.1 Candidatus Krumholzibacteriia bacterium | reverse complement strand
GTGGTCGACGACGACATCGACCTGCTGGATATCAACAAGCTCGCGCTCGAGCGCGCGGGATTCGAGGTTCGCGACGTGCATTACACGCACTACGGCCGCATGTGTCCGATCGAGACCCCCGAAGGTCCGAACATCGGCCTCATCACGTCGCTCGCGACGTACGCGCGGGTCAACCAGTTCGGTTTCCTCGAAACCCCGTATCGCAAGGTGAAGAACGGCCTCGTGACGGACGAGTCGGAGATGCTGTCCGCGGACCAGGAAGATAATTACATCATCGCCCACGCAAACGCCAAGCTCGACAAGCACCGCAGGTTCGTCGAGCCCGTCGTGATGGCGCGGTACCGGGGGGATTTCGTTCTCGTCGATCCGAAGGAAGTCCATTTCATGGACGTTTCTCCGAACCAGCTCGTGAGCGCCGCCGCGGCCCTCATTCCGTTCCTCGAGCACGACGACGCGAACCGGGCCCTCATGGGATGCAACATGCAGCGGCAGGCCGTGCCCCTCATCAAGGCCGAAGCGCCGCTCGTCGGAACGGGCCTCGAGGGAAAGGTCGCCTATGACTCGGGCGTCCTCGGCATCGCGCGGCGCGCCGGCAGGGTCGAGGCCGTGACCGCCACCCAGATCCTCATCAGCTACGGCGGGAAGAAAGAGGACGAGGATCTCGACGATTTCTCGGGATTCGGCGGCGTCGACGAATACAAGCTCATCAAGTTCCAGCGGTCGAACCAGGACACCTGCGTCAACCAGAAGCCGATTATCGAGGTCGGGCAGAAGGTCAAGAAGGGCGAGGTGATCGCGGACAGCTCCGCGACGAGAAACGGCGAGCTCGCGCTCGGCCGCAACGTGCTCGTCGCCTTCATGCCGTGGCGCGGGTACAACTTCGAAGACGCGATCATCATCAGCGAGAAGCTCGTCAAGGGAGACATCTTCACGTCGATTCACATCGAGGAGTTCGAGACGCAGGTCCGCGACACGAAAGCCGGAATGGAGGAGATCACCCGCGAGATTCCGAACGTGAGCGAGGAGATGCTGGCGAATCTCGACGAGGACGGCGTCGTGCGCATCGGCGCGCACGTGAAAGCGGGGGACATTCTCGTCGGCAAAGTGACTCCGAAGGGAGAGACCGAGCTCACGCCGGAGGAACGGCTTCTGAAAGCGATATTCGGCGAGAAGGCCGGAGACGTGCGCGACGCTTCGCTCAAGGCGCCCCCGGGCATGGACGGCATCGTCGTCGACATCAAGCTGTTCTCCCGCAAGGAGCGGGACGAGCGGGCGCGGAGCCACGAGAAGAAGAAACTCGTCGAGCTCCAGCACCAGCGCGATCTCGAGATCAAGCACATCAAGGAGAAAAGGCGCGAGCGCCTCGCGCGGCTCATGGTCGGCCAGACCTCGGAGAAGCTCATCCACGCCGAAACGGGCGAAGTGCTCGCCCGCAGCGGACGCAAGATCACCGATAAGATGATCGAGGGGCTGGACATCGATCATCTCCACTGGGGGCTCCCGGTCGTCAAGGACGCCAAGGTCGACCGCAGGATCCAGTCCCTCATGGAGGCGGCGGCGCGCGCGATCGAGAAGGTGGAGAGCACCTACGAAAAGGAAAGCGAGCGCGTCATGCGCGGGGACGAGCTCCCGCCTGGCGTGAGCAAGCTCGTGAAGGTCTACGTCGCGCGCAAGCGCAAGGTATCGGTCGGCGACAAGATGGCCGGACGCCACGGCAACAAGGGAGTTGTCTCCCGCATCGTGCCGGAAGAGGATATGCCGCATCTTCCCGACGGAACGCCGGTGGAGATCATTCTCAATCCGCTCGGCGTGCCGAGCCGTATGAACGTCGGCCAGATCCTCGAGACGCACCTCGGCTGGGCCGTCGAGAAGCTTGGATTCAAGGCCTCGACGCCCGTTTTCAACGGCGCGACGATCGATGAAATCAAGAAGCTTCTCACCGACGCGGGGCTTCCCGAGAGCGGCAAGATCGAGCTCTACGACGGGATGACGGGGGATCTCTTCGACGCGCCGATCACGGTCGGCCAGATCTACATGATGAAGCTGTCGCATCTCGTCGACGACAAGATCCACGCGCGCTCGATCGGACCCTACTCGCTCGTTTCGCAGCAGCCGCTCGGCGGCAAGGCGCAGTTCGGCGGGCAGCGCTTCGGAGAGATGGAGGTGTGGGCGCTCGAAGCGTACGGCGCTGCCTATACGCTCCAGGAGCTCCTCACGGTGAAATCGGACGACGTCGCCGGCCGGAGCAAAATTTACGAAGCGATTGTAAAGGGCGAGAACGCGCCGGAGCCGGGACTTCCCGAATCGTTCAACGTGCTCATCAAGGAGCTTCAGAGCCTCTGCCTCGACGTGCAGCTCGAGAAGCTCGAGAAGGATTGAACGCGGTATATCGGGCGAGATTGGTGAACGGTTTCCGCCGGAGGTAACCATTGTATACCACGCTTTTCGAAAAGGATCGAAACAAGCCCACCGACATCAAGGCGATGCGCATCCAGCTCGCCTCCCCCGAGGTGATACGTCAGTGGAGCTACGGCGAGGTCACGAAGCCTGAGACCATCAACTACCGATCCTTCAAGCCCGAGAAAGACGGGCTTTTCTGCGAGCGCATTTTCGGCCCGGTGAAGGACTGGGAGTGCACCTGCGGAAAATACAAGCGCATCCGCTATCGCGGCGTCATCTGCGACCGCTGCGGCGTCGAGGTCACGCATTCGCGCGTGAGAAGGGAACGGATGGGGCACATCGAGCTCGCCGTCCCCGTCGCGCACATCTGGTTCCTCAAGGGCGTTCCGAGCCGCATCGGCTACATGCTCGACATGACGGTGCGCAACCTCGAGCGCATTCTCTATTACGAATCGCATCTCGTCATCGACCCGGGGGATACGGACCTCAAGGTCAAGGAGCTCATCGATGACGATACCTTCAACGAGCTCGTGGATCAGGGGAAGGAATTTACCGCCAGGATGGGAGGCGAGGCGATCCGCGACATGCTCAAGACGATCAACGTCGAGGAGCTCTCGATCAATCTCCGCGCCCAGGCGAAGGTCGAGACGTCGGTTCAGCGCAAGAAGGACGTTCTGAAGCGCCTCAAGGTCGTCGAATCGTTCCGGCAGAGCCACAACAAATCCGAGTGGATGATCCTCGACGTCATCCCGGTTCTTCCGCCCGACCTCAGGCCGCTCGTTCCGCTCGAGGGCGGACGTTTCGCGACGAGCGACCTGAACGACCTCTACCGGCGCGTCATCAACCGCAACAACCGTCTCAAGAAGCTCATCGAGATCCGGGCGCCGGAGGTCATCCTCCGCAACGAGAAGCGCATGCTCCAGGAAGCGGTCGACGCGCTGTTCGACAACAGCCGCCGCTCCCGCGCCGTTCGCGGCCAGGGCAATCGGCCCCTCAAGAGTCTGAGCGACATGCTCAAGGGGAAGCAGGGGCGCTTCCGCCAGAACCTCCTCGGCAAGCGCGTCGACTACTCGGGCCGCTCGGTGATCGTCGTGGGCCCCGAGCTCGAGATTCACCAGTGCGGGCTGCCGAAATCGATGGCGCTGGAGCTCTTCAAGCCCTTCATCATCCGCAAGCTCGAGGAGAAGGGCTACGTGCAGACGGTGAAGAGCGCGAAGAAGCTCGTCGAGCGCGAACGCCCCGAGGTGTGGGATATCCTCGAGGAGATCATCAAGGATCATCCCGTGCTCCTCAACCGCGCGCCCACGCTCCATCGACTCGGCGTCCAGGCGTTCCAGCCGCTCCTCATCGAGGGCAAGGCGATCCAGATTCACCCCCTCGTCTGCACGGCCTTCAACGCCGATTTCGACGGCGACCAGATGGCGGTGCACGTGCCGCTCTCGTACGAGGCCCAGCTCGAGGCGCGCACCCTCATGTTCGCCTCCAACAACATCCTCTCGCCGGCGAGCGGCTCTCCGCTCGCGTCTCCCACGCAGGATATGGTGCTCGGCCTCTACTACCTCACGATGTTCAAGGAAGGGGCGAAGGGGCAGGGTAAATCGTTCTTCAACGTGAGCGAGCTCATATCGGCCTGGGATCACGACGTCGTCGATCTCCACGCGAAGGTCAAGGTGCGCATCGGCGGCGAAACGATCGTGACCACCGCCGGTCGCGTCATCGTGAACGAGATCGTTCCCGAGGAGCTCGGCTACTTCAACGACATACTCGACAAGAAGACCCTTTCCGGGCTCATCGGCGCCAGCTACAAGAAGCTCGGCAACAGGAAGACCGTTCGCCTGCTCGAAGCCCTCAAGGATCTCGGCTTCCGCTACGCGACGCGCGCCGGCATCACGATCTCGATCGACGACATCGTCGTGCCCGGGGAAAAGCCGCAGCTCATCGCCATCGCCCAGAAAGCGGTGAACCAGATCCAGAAGCAGTACAAGGACGGTATCATCACCGACGGCGAGCGGTACAACAAGATCATCGACACCTGGACCCATACGACGAACAACGTCGCGGACGTGATGCTCGAGACGCTCAACAGGGACCGCGACGGCTTCAATCCGATCTACATGATGGCGGTCTCGGGATCGCGAGGCAACAAGGAGCAGATCCGCCAGATCGCGGGCATGCGCGGTCTCATGGCGAAGCCGCAGAAGCGCATCACGGGAGGCATCGGCGAAATCATCGAGATGCCCATCACGGCGAACTTCAAGGAAGGCCTCACCGTGTTGCAGTACTTCATCTCGACGCACGGCGCGCGGAAGGGTCTCGCCGACACCGCGTTGAAGACGGCTGACGCCGGCTACCTGACCCGCCGCCTCGTCGACGTCGCACAGGACGTCATCATAACGGAATACGACTGCGGCACGATCATGGGGATGGATACGCAGGCCCTCAAGGAGGGGGAGGAGATCATCGAGGCCCTCAGCGACCGTATCCTCGGCCGCGTCGTGGTCGATGACATCATCGATCCGCAGACGGGCGAGACGATCTGCAAGGCGAACGTTCTCATCGACGAGGACATGGCCACGGAGATCGAGGAGCGCGGCGTCGAGAAGGTCAAGATCCGGTGCGTTCTCACGTGCGAGGCGAAACGCGGCGCGTGCGCCTACTGCTACGGCCGCAATCTCGCCACCGGCAAGCTCGTCGATCTCGGCGAGGCGGTCGGGGTCATCGCCGCCCAGTCGATCGGCGAGCCGGGAACGCAGCTCACGCTCCGCACCTTCCACGTCGGGGGCACCGCGTCGCGCATCGCCGAGCAGACCCAGAAAACGACGAATCACCCCGGCGTCGTCCAGTTCAAATCGATCAAGACGGTCATCGACCGGAACAAGAACGTGATCGCGGTCGGTCGCAAGGGCGAAATCCTCATCCGCGACGAGAAGAGCGAGCGCATCCGGGCGCGTCTCGGCGTTCCCTACGGCGCCGCTCTCAAGGTGCGCGAGAACGAGCGCGTCGAGAAGGACGCGATCGTCTACGAGTGGGATCCGTACTCGGACAGCATCATTGCCGACAAGCTCGGCCGCATGCGCTTCGTCGACGTGAAGGAGGGGATCACGCTCAAGGAGAAGGTGGACGACAAATCCGGTCTCCCGCAGATGGTCATCGTCGACGACCGCGAC
>JAPLKY010000035.1 GCA_026387805.1 Candidatus Krumholzibacteriia bacterium | reverse complement strand
GGCGGGGGAAGCTTCACGTCGTGGATCACGGAGCAGGTCCGAAGCGACGAGGGGCTCGCCTACAGCGCGTATTCCCGGTACTCTTCCGACGCGTTCGCGAAAGGCGTATTCACGGCGGCCGCCCAGACCAAGGCGGACGCGACGAGCCGCGCGACGGGAATCATCATCGAGCAGATCAAAAAGATGCGGGACACGGGCCCGACGGCGGAGGAGGTCAAGAAGGCGGTCGATTCGTACGTCAACGGCCAGGTGTTCGACAACGAGTCGAAGACGCAGGTCGTGCGCCGCCTCGTGCAGCTTCGCTTCGAGGGACGAGCGCTCGATACGCCCCAGAAGGACATGGAGACGTACGCGAAACTGACGGTCGCCGATATCAAGGCCGCGGCTCAGAAGTACCTCATGCCCGACAAGCTCGCGATGCTCTTCGTCGGGAACGCGAAGCTTTTCGACCGGCCGCTGAGCGATTTCGGCCCCGTGAACGAGATCAAGCTCGAGAAGGAGTGAAGCGCGCCCATGCGCGACGTCGTTGCATTGATACTCGGAGGGGGAAGGGGCACGAGGCTCTTCCCCCTCACGAAAACGCGATCCAAGCCCGCCGTGCCGCTCGCGGGCAACTATCGTCTCATAGACGTCACCGTATCGAACTGCATCAACTCGAAGATCGACCGCATCTACGTGCTCACGCAGTTCAACTCGGCCTCGCTCAACCAGCACATCTCGAAGACGTATCGGTTCGACACGTTCTCGAGCGGTTTCGTCGAGGTGTTCGCGGCCGAACAGACGCCGTCCTCCCTCGACTGGTTCCAGGGCACGGCGGACGCGGTGCGCAAGGTCTTCCCGCACGTCGCCAATTACTGCCCGAGAGACGTCATCATACTCTCCGGGGATCACCTCTACCGCATGGACTACGTCGATTTCATCGCGCGGCACCGAATGCTCGGCTCCGACATCACGGTCTCGGTGAAGCCGGTTCCCCCGAATCGCGCCCACGAGTTCGGCGTCCTGCATGCGGATGGGAAGGGACGCATCGCCGAATTCCGCGAGAAGCCGAAGGGGAAGCTTCTCGCCGACATGCGCACGAATACGAAAACGCTCGGTCTTCCTCCGGCCGACGCGAAGCGCCGGCCGTACCTCGGATCGATGGGCGTGTACCTCTTCAAGTTCGAGGCGCTGAAAGACGTGCTGGAGCGCGATCCGCGCATGATCGACATCGCCAAGGAGGTCATCCCGGACGCGCTCACGAGGCTCAAGGTGCAGGCCTACCTCTTCGACGACTACTGGGAGGACATCGGAACGATCCCGACATTCTATCGCGCGCACATGGATCTGCTCTCGCCGCTCCCGCCGTTCAATCTCTTCGACGAACGACGCCCGCTCTATACTCATTATCGCTTTCTGCCCGGTCCCAAGATCAACAACGGCCGCATCGAGCAGTCGATTCTCAACAGCGGCTGCATCATCGAGCACGCGACGATCAAGCGTTCGATCATAGGCGTGCGCACGCGGATCGGAGAGGGAACGATGGTCGAGGATTCGATCGTGATGGGCGCCGATTTCTACGAGCTCCCCTGGGAGCAGGGGGATCGGCTGCCGCTCGGGATCGGGAAACGGAGCGTTGTCCGCGGGGCGATCGTCGACAAGAACGCCCGCATCGGGAGCCGAGTCGTTCTCGCGAACAAGAAGGGTCTCGTGAACTACGACGATCCCGAGGAACGCTACTATATCAGGAGCGGGATCATCGTCGTGCCGAAGGGCGCCACCCTCGAGGACGGGACGGAAGTTTAGAAATCGATTGAACTGCTAGGACGATCATTACTCTCTATGCTCTGGGAAATCATGAAGTTGCAATGCGCAAAGCATAGATATGATCATAGCCATTGAATCCTTGGCATTAATCTTGTATCATTACGCACACGGGCATAATAGTCATGAACGAGGGGGTCAGTATGACGGATAAGAGAGACGTCGGCGTCTTATCAAAGAAGCTGAGGATAAAATACAATTACCCCAAGGAACTAGCCTCGCATTTTGTGAATAACATCATGGTCCAACACCAATCTGATTTCTTTGTTCTTCAGTTTTTCGAGCTGTGGCCACCGGCAATTATCGGAGAGACAGAGAAAGAAAAGGAAGAGAAACTTGAAGAGATGACAGAGGTAGAGGCAACTTGCGTCTCGCGGATCGTTCTGACACCTTCGAAAATGCGCGAGTTCATGAAGCTCATGACCGAGAACTTGCAGAACTATGAGACCATGATGGGACTGCGACCTCCTGCCAGCAAAACGAAGTAGGTCATGCACATGGACAGCTATGAACTGACTCTTGATTACTCTGTTCCTTGGGACTGCACCCTTGTCGTCCCCGCGACGGATCCGCAGTACACCAAGATTCTCCCGGGCGCCCAGAGCTTCACCTCCAATTATCCATTGATGAACGTCTTAAGCGGAATATCATCTTCTTTTGACCGGAAGCGCTATTCAGAGGTTCATCAATTGCTGCTGATCTCTGAGGATGTTCTTCGCCGAGATTGGGATTCGCCTGAGGAGGACGAAGCATGGGCCGATTTGTGAAAGGCGATGTCGTCGTCGTTCCCTTCCCGTTCTCCAATCTCAGTGAATCAAAGAGGAGACCCGCTTTGGTCGTTGCCCCTTTGATCGGCGATGATGTTATCTTGTGCCAGATTACAAGTCGCGACCACAACGACAGCTATTCGATAGCACTTGATCGAAGAGATTTTGAAAGAGGGAGCCTACCAAAAGACTCGAACATTCGACCGAATCGGCTCTTTACTGCAGAAGCAAGCATTATAGTCCGATGGACGGGAAAAGTAGTGCAAAAGAAACTGGCCGAGGTCGTGAATGGGATAGAGAAGATTATCGAAGGGTAAGCCCCCCTTGAGCTTGGTTTCGTCCTGCCCTGATCCCAATACCAGGCTAGATCAAAGATTCTCATCAATGAAGAAACGCTCGACGCTGGTGGGGTTGGTCGGATCGATGGCGCGCGTCTCGCGTCCCATCCTGAACCCGGATTTCATATAGAGCCGGTGCCCCGCCTCGAGGAGAACGTCTGACCATAGGTACATTCTCCTGAAGCCGCCGGCGATCGCCCAGCCGCGAGCCGTCGCGAGAAGCCTCGATCCCCAGCCGCGGCGGCGGTACGCCCTTCCGACGTAGAGGCGCTTGAGCTCGCACGCGTCCCCCTCGCGGGGGAGAACGCCGACGCACCCCGCGATCGCGCCGCCGTCGTCGAGCACCCAAAAGGCTCCTCCCGCGTCCTGGTACGTGGATTGAACGTCGACGAGATCCGCCTCGAAGTGATCGAAATCCACGATGTAGTTATAATCGTCGTAGACCGACTTGATGACGGCGACGATCCCCGGTTTGTCCTCGGGGCGAAACGCCCGTATGGCCGGCTCGCCGCCGGCGGGCCGGGGCGCCTCTTCGCGGGGCGCGGTCATCGTTCCCCGGCTCCGCGGTAGCGGTTCGTGATGGGAAGTCTCCGGTCGCGGCCGAAGGCCTTCGGCGTGATCTTGATCCCCGGCGCTCCCTGCCGCCGTTTGTACTCGCTCGCGTCGATCATGCGGATCGTCTTTCTCACGAGCGCCGCGTCGAGGCCACGGGCGACGATATCGTCAAAGCCGAGGTCGTGCTCGACGTAGAGCTCGATGATGCGGTCGAGCACGGGATAGGGCGGAAGCGTGTCCTGATCGAACTGCCCCGGGCGCAGCTCGGCCGTCGGCCGGCGGCGGAGGATCGATGCCGGGACGACCGGCGAGCGGCCGAGAGAGTTCCGGTAGCGGCAGAGCGGATAAACGAGCGTTTTGGGAACGTCCTTGATCACCGCGAAGCCGCCGGCCATGTCGCCGTAGAGCGTGCAGTAGCCGACCGCGAGCTCGCTCTTGTTTCCCGTGGTGAGCACGAGCCAGCCGAACTTGTTCGAGAGCGCCATGAGGACGTTGCCCCTCGCGCGCGCCTGGATATTCTCCTCGGTCACGTCCGGGGGGCGGCCCCCGAACGCCGCGCGTGTGGAGGCGAGATACGATTCATAGATGCCGGTTATCGGGATTTCGAGAATTTCCATGCCGATGTTCCCGCAAACGGCTCTCGCGTCGCGGAGCGTCTCGCGGGACGTGTATGCGGAGGGCATCGTGACGCCGACGACGCGATCCGCGCCGAGCGCGTCGGCGGAGATTGCGGCGACGAGGGCGGAATCGATCCCGCCGCTCATCCCGAGAACGACCTTGGCGAAGCCGTTCTTGTTCACGTAGTCGCGCGTGCCGAGAACGAGGGCGCGATACACCTCTTCGACGGGGTCGGGGTGTGCGGCGCGCCTCGGGACGGCGCGAATCTTCCGGCGGAGCGCGGGAAGCGGCGCGAGATCGACGATCTCGACCCGCCGGTGGACGCCGACGAACGGCGATGGGAGCCGGGCCTTTCCCGGCCTGAAGTCCGACGGATCGACGTCCGCGACAAGAAGGTCTTCATCGAACGCCTTGCCCCGCGCGAC
Source organism: Candidatus Krumholzibacteriia bacterium (assembly GCA_026387805.1). Classification (GTDB taxonomy): domain Bacteria; phylum Krumholzibacteriota; class Krumholzibacteriia; order Krumholzibacteriales; family Krumholzibacteriaceae; genus SSS58A. Next base: position 14,108 of record JAPLKY010000035.1, on the reverse strand, counting down.
CGTTCTTCCGTCGGGGGCGGCGATCACGCTGCACCCGTCGAAGACGAGCTCGTCCTGGGCGCCGACGAGGTTGACGTAGCAGAGCCAACAGCCGTTCTCCCTTGCTCGCTTCTGCATGAGCTTCTCGCGCTCCCTGCCCTTCCGGCGGTGATACGGAGACGCCGATATGTTGACGATGATGCTTGCGCCGCCCAGAAGCACTTGCGAGGCGGTCGGCCCGTCGTCGACCCATACGTCTTCGCAGATGCTTATTCCTACCGGGACGCCGCCGAAGTTCACGACGAGCGCGTTCTCCCCCGGCTCGAAGTACCGTTTCTCGTCAAAGACTCCGTAGTTCGGGAGGTTGAGCTTGCGGTACGTCGCGGCGATCTTCCCCTCGAAGATGATGTGGCAGGCGTTGTACGGACGGGCTCCCGTTCGCGAGGGCGGCTCGGGCGCGCCGACGAGCATGGCGATTCCCTTCGCCTCGCGGGCGACCGCGCGCAGAGCCCGCGAGCAGTCCTTGAGAAACTGGGGCTTGAGGAGGAGATCCTCGGGGGGATAGCCGCACAGCACGAGCTCGGGGAACGCGACGATCTCGGCGCCCCGCTTCTTCGCTTCGGCCGTCATGCGGCGGACGGCGCGGACGTTCCCGGCGAAGTCCCCCACGGTCGGGTTGATCTGGGCGAGAGCGATTCGGATCTTCATGGAGTCGATACTATCACGGGAGCTGCCCCTGGAAAAGCCCTAACGAGAACGGGCTCCGGACGAAGGCCCGCCTACCGGTAGAGCTCCTTTATGCCTCCCCATGTGGTTTCCTTCGTGGCCACAGGGCCGAACGGGTCGAGCGGCGAATAGCATCCGCCGTTGAACACGAACGCGCCGCCGGGCAGGACGATGTAAATAGGACGCTCCTCTTTGCACTCCAATATCACGATCGCATGCTGCGGTACTTGCTCGGGATCCGGAACGATCTCTACGGTGAATGTATCCGGGTCGGAGACGTTCATGACCGGAATCGTGCCGAGAGACACGTAGTTTTCATCCGGAAAACACTCCGCGGCGCAAAGGGAGATCCCCGTTTCGATGGCGCCGAGCGTGATGATAATGCTCGATGGCCACGTCGGCGACAGGATGGCGGAGGCGGAGCTCGATTTAAGCAGCTTGAATTCGTACGCATTACCCATGCGCGGGCCGTCGCCGCGCACGTACATGAGGTAGAGGTTGCCGATCGCTCCGATTCCTACGTCCGAATGGCATTCATTGTTTTCCGTGTCCGAGAAGAGAGCGAGCATTCCCTGTTGCGCATTCGCCCCGGCGGCGAGACACATCACGAGAACAAGAGACAGAAGCAGATTCTTCATCGCGCACCTCCATTATGACAACGTCGCAACCGCTCTTTATCAGTGATTATACCGCTGCATTGAAGATACTGCGGATGGTCGCCGAAGTCAATGATGGAGCCGGGCCCCGACGCGAGGTCAAAAGGTTGAAACTTTGCCGCGGCTGCGCCGTAGAAAGAGATAGCTACCGTCGGAAACGAAGAGAAAGGAGCCTCGCTATGAAATCGGTGTTCGCTGTATTGGCAATACTCTTTCTTGCAATGGCTTACCAGCCCCAGCCCCTCCGCGCCGACTCCGACCGAACGATCGAAAAGAGCTTTCCCGTGCAGATGGGCGGCAAGCTCGCTCTCGATCTGGAGACCGGCGGGGACGTGGAAATCGCAGGCTGGGACAAGCCGGAGATCGCGGTGAAGGTCGATATCGGCGGGGACGACGCGGACAAGGTCAGCGTCGAATTCGACGACGGATCGTCGTATCTGAACGTCCATTCCGAATGCAGCAAAAGGCGCCACGTCGACGTCGACGTGCATTTCACGATCAAGGTGCCGAATCGGTGCGACGTGAGAATCGAATCGAACGGCGGCGAGGTCACGATAGAGGGAGTCGAGGGAGAGCTGAGCGGCAAGACCATGGGCGGAGCGCTCGAGCTCGCCCGCGTCAAGGGAGAGATAGATCTCGAGACGATGGGCGGCTCGGTACGTGTCGAGGACTCGGAGGCGGATGGCAAGGTGCACACGATGGGCGGTGAGGTGGTCATCCGTAACGTGAAGGGCAACCTCAAGGGCTCGACGATGGGCGGCGCGGTGACCTACGACAACGTTACCGGGCGCTCCGCCTCTTCCGCGGACAAGGAAGAGATGAACATCTCCACGATGGGCGGGGACATCAACGTCGCCGATACGGATAAGAAGGTCAGGGCGAAGACGATGGGCGGGGATATCGACGTCGCCAGGGCGGAAGAGGTCAGCGTAACGACGATGGGTGGGGATATCGACGTCGACGAGGCGCCCGCGGGCGCAAAGGTCACGACGATGGGTGGGGACATCACGATTCTGTCGGCGGGGAAATACGTCGCCGCGAAAACGATGGGCGGCGACATCCGGGTCGATGCGATCGACGGCGAGATCGAGGCGACGACGATGGGCGGGGATATCGAGGTCACGATGGTCGGCGACCCGGCGAAGGGGGAGCGCGACGTCGAGCTTTCGTCCATGGGGGGCGATATCGAGATTACGGTGCCCACGGGGCTCTCGATGAACTTCGACCTCGAGATCGAGTATACGAAGAAGCATCACCGGAGATATCGGATCGAGAGCGATTTTCCGGTGAAGATCGAGGAAAGCGAGAAATGGGAGCATAATTTTCTGGGACAGGCGCACAAGCACATCTACGGAACGGGCGATGTCGCGGGCGGCGAGCACACGGTGAAGATCAAGACGAGAAACGGGAATATCATCATCAAGAAAGGGTCGTAACGGCGATCGCCGAAGAGATGAAGAAGCGAAGCTCCACGAGACGGGGGCGGGTCGATACCCGCCCCTTTCGTTTGTTCCCGCCCCCGGGAACGCGCCGGCCCATTGAACGAACGATTGTCAGCAATGTACGAGAATACCAAAACGATTATTGACAATGCTTCAATATTGCCTTACAATATTCGTCTATTATCGTGCGTGACGTCGATTTGTTTGAAAATGGCGGTTCAATGGCGGCCGAGAACACCACTCTTCATCCCGCGGACAAGCGGATTCTCGAGATCCTGCAGACGCAGGGCCGCATCCCGAACGTGCAGCTCGCCGCCGAGGTGGGCCTGAGCCCATCCGCCGTGCTCGAGCGCGTGCGGAAGCTCGAGGAGCGCGGCATCATCGAGCGGTACGTCACGCTCCTCGACAACAAGAAGATCGGGCTCGGGACGATCGCCTTCGTCGGCGTCACGCTCCACCATCACCAGGCGGGGGCGATCCAGAGTTTTCACCGGTTTGTGAGAGAGCGCGACAAGGTGCTCGAGTGTTACCATCTCGCCGGTGCCGAGGATTACATTCTCAAGGTCTATGCGCGGGACATCGACGATTATGAGCATTTTCTTCTGAATGACCTCACGAAGACGCGCGGCGTCGATAAGGTGACGACGATGTTCGTGCTCTCGACGCTCAAACGCGAGACGGCGATGCCGCTGAGCGCGGTCGAGATCAAGAACGGCGGCAAGGCTGCGCCGGCGCGCGCCGCAGCGCGGAAAAAGAAGCGGAGATAACCTACAACGCCGGGAGGAATTCCGGAGCGAGGAGGATCAGATGGCGGAGAAGAAGCCGCGGTTCGACACGATATCGGTGAAGGGCGGCTATAGCCGCGAGGATCAGCTCAAGTACTGCACGATGGCGCCGCCGCTCATCCAGAGCGCCGTCTTCCCGTACGAATCGGCCGAATGGGCCGCGGACCTGTACAGCTACAAGATCGAAGGGTTCGCGTACGGCCGCATCAACAATCCGACGAACGACATCCTCGAGAAGCGAATGGCGCTCCTCGAGGGAGCGGAGGCGGGGCTCGCGACCTCTTCGGGCATGGCCGCGACCTTCATGGCGGCCCACCATCTCCTCGAAGTGGGGGACGAGATCGTATGTCCGAACAGGGTCTACGGCGGCACATACGAGCTTTTCCATACCTCGATGCCGCGGATGGGGGTCAAGACGAACTGGGTCCCGGAGCCGGACAAGATCGAAAGCTGGCAGCGGACGATCACGCCGAAAACGAAGCTCATCCACGTGGAGTCTCCGAGCAACCCGAACCTCTTCGTCGCCGACATTCCCGCGCTCGCCGCGCTCGCGCGGTCGAAGGGGATTCCGCTCATGGTCGACAACACGATCTGCTCGCCGGCCCTCCAGCGGCCGATCGAGATGGGCGCCGATATCGTCGTCCACTCCGCGACGAAGTACATCAGCGGCAACGCGACGAGTCTCTCGGGAATTCTCGTCGGGAAGAAAGAGTTCGTGGATCACGTCCGGCACGTTGGGTTCAGGAACATGGGCCCCACGATCTCGCCGTTCAACGCGTGGCTCTGCCTTCTCGGCCTCGAGAGCCTCTCGCTCCGCATGCAGAAGCACTCGGATAACGCGATGACGATCGCGAAGTTCCTCGAAAAGCATCCGAAAGTCGAGTCGGTGAGCTATCCGGGCCTTTCGAGTCATCCGCAGCACGAGGTCGCCAAAAGGCAGATGAGCGCATACTCGTCGATGCTCAGTTTCAACGTGAAGGGGGGGCTCGATGCGGCTCGGCGCGTGATCAACAACCTGAGGATCGCCGTGCATACGACGCACCTCGGCTCGTCGCAGACCGTTGCGATCCAGCCCGCCGCGACGACGCACTGGCAGCTCGGTCCCGAGGCGCGCGCGAAGGGCGGCATTCCCGACAACATGATCCGCTACTCGGCGGGGATCGAGGACGCGCAGGATCTTATCGAGGATCTCGATAACGCATTGAGGTCGGCATAAAGGAGGGAACGATGTACAAGCTCGCAATCGTCGGATTCGGCGTCGTGGGGCAGGGGCTCGCGGAGATCCTGTTGGAGCACAGGGAACGGCTCAAGAAAGAGCACGGGTTCGAGTATTCGGTCGTCGCGGTGAGCGATTTCGTGAAGGGCGCCGCGTACGATCCGAAAGGGCTCGACCTCGCGAAGCTCCTTGCGCTCGCGAAGGAGAACGGGATTTCGCAGTACCCCGGAGCGAAAACCGGTTGGAACGCGATCGACACGATCGTGAAGTCGAACGCCGACGTCGTCGTCGAGGCGACGTACACGGACATCAAGACCGCCGAGCCGGCGTACTCGCACTTCAAGGCGGCGCTGAATTCGGGGAAGCATCTCGTCACGACGAACAAGGGCCCCACGGCGCTCTTCTTCCGCGAGGTCGCCGCGCTCGCGAAGAGCAAGAAGGTCCAGTTTCGCTACGAGGGCACCGTCATGAGCGGCACTCCGGCCCTCAACCTCGTTGCCCTGTGTCTCGCCGGGAACGAGATCCGTGAGATCCGCGGCATCGTGAACGGCACGACGAATTTTATTCTCACGAACATGGAGAAGAGAAAGTCCTATGCCGACGCGCTCAAGGAGGCGCAGGATCTCGGCTTCGCCGAGGCGGTTCCCGACGCCGACGTCGAGGGATTCGACGCGATGGCGAAGGTCGTCATCCTCGCCAAGGCGGTCATGGGCGCCGACCTCAAGGTCGCGGACGTCGATCGCACCGGCATCACGAGGATAACGCTGGACGACATCAATAACGCGAAGGCCGAGGGCAAACGCTGGAAGCTCATCGGGAGAGTCGCCCGCGAAGGCGGCGCGGTGCGCGCCTCGGTCAGGCCCGAGAAGCTCGACGTCGCCGATCCGCTCGCGGGCGTGGGCGGCGCGACGAACGCGCTCACGTTCAGCACCGATCTCATTCGCAACGTGACGATCATCGGCCCGGGCGCGGGCAAGATCGAAACGGGGTATTCGATCCTCGTCGATCTCCTCGCGATCAATCGGACCGCTCCCGCGGCGAGACCGGCGGCTCCGAAGAAACCGGCTCCGAAGAAGACGGCGAAGAAGGCCGCGAAGCGGATGAAGAAGATTCGCAAACGGGCAAAGAAAGCGGGAAGGTGATCCATGAAGATGCTCATCGCCGGAAAATGGATCGACAAGAAAGAAAAGATCGAGGTGAGGGATCCGTTCGACAACTCGCTCGTCGACACCGTTCCGAGCGGGGACGCCGCCGATATCAGGGCGGCGATCGCCGCCGCGGAGAAGGGATTTCAGATCAATCGAAACCTACCCGTGCACGAGCGGATCCGCATTCTCAACAAGGCCGCCTCCATCATCGAATCGAAGATCGAGGAGTACGCCCGCGTGATCGCCCGCGAGGGGTCGAAGACGATCCGCGAGGCGCGCAAGGAGACCTCGCGCTGCGTCGATACGATCCGGATCTCGGCCGAGGAGGCGCGCCGCATCCAGGGGGAAACGATTCCCTTCGACTCGCGCCCCGGTTCGGAGAACAGAGTCGGCTACTACTTCCGCTTTCCCATCGGGATCGTCGCGGCGATCACGCCCTTCAACGATCCCCTGAACCTCGTCGCGCACAAGGTCGGTCCGGCGATCGCGGCGGGGAACGCCGTCGTCGTGAAGCCGGCGACCGTGACGCCGCTGTCGGCGCTCATGCTCGCGAGGGCGTTCGTGGAGGCGGGGCTTCCGGCGGGCATTCTCAACGTCGTGACCGGCTACGCGGCGAAGACCGGGGACGCCCTCGTCACCGACCCGCGCGTGCGGATGATCAGCTTCACCGGCGGCGCTCCGGCGGGCGAGGAAATCGTGAAGAAGGCCGGGCTCAAGAAGATCGGGATGGAGCTCGGCTCCAACACCCCCGTCATTGTCTGCGAGGACTGCGATCTCAAGCGCGCCGTCGAGGACAGCGTTTCGGGCGCTTTCTGGGCGGCCGGGCAGAACTGTATCGGCGTCCAGCGCATCTATATCGAGAAAGGGATCTACAAGCGCTTCGAGACGCTCTTCGTCGCGCGGACGCGCACGTACAAGGTCGGCCCCAAGCTCGAGGAAGACTGCGATATGGGTCCGATGATCAACGAGGGGGAGGCGAAGCGGATCGAGAGCTGGGTGAAGGAGGCGGTGAAGGCGGGCGCGAAGGTGCTCACCGGCGGAAAGCGCCGCGGGGCGATCTATGACCCGACCGTTCTCGCGAACGTTCCGGCCGGATGCAAGGTCGACGTCGACGAGGTTTTCGCGCCGACGGTGAACCTCTATCCGGTGAAGGATCTCGACGAGGCGATCGAGCGGGCGAACGCGGTGAACTTCGGCCTCCACGCCGGCATATTCACGAAGGACATCGGCAAGGCCTTCCGGGCGATCCGGGAGCTCGAGGTCGGCGGCGTCATCGTGAACGACTCCTCCGACTACCGAATCGACATGATGCCGTTCGGAGGCGTGAAGCGGAGCGGTCTCGGCCGCGAGGGGATCAAGTTCGCCCTCATGGAGATGACCGAGCCGCGCGTCGTGTGCTTCAATCTCTAGGAGGCTCCGGCGCCGTGCCGGGAAGCAGTGCCGGAGGTCGGGAATGCGCACGCTCCTCATGATCTCTGGATTCCTCTGCGCGATCGGTTGCGCCGCCGTCCCCAGGGGCGATTCCGCGACGCCGACTTCATCGCGCTCCGGGACGACGGACGTCGGCGGCACGAGAATGCACTATGAGGTGGCCGGGGCCGGGCAGCCGATTCTCCTCATTCATGCCGGTATAGCGGATTGCGGGATGTGGGACGGACAGATGGGGCCGCTCTCCCGACGATATATGGTCATCCGATGCGATTTGCGCGGATTCGGCGGAACGCCGAGAGGCTCGGTACTCGCTGCCCTCTCCGATCGGCGCGGAGAGCATTCCCCTCGAGCCGCGAGCCATGACCCGGCTCGGAGATATTCGCGCGAAGACTCTGATCCTGATAGGCAATAAGGACGTTCCGTCGTTCCAGAGCCTGTCGGCGACCGCCGCGAGAGAGATCCCGAACGCGAGGATGATGGTGATTCCGGATGTCGCTCATATGATCAACATGGAGAAGCCCGAAACGTTCAATCGCATTCTTCTTGAGTATCTCGAGGACAAGTAGGCAGGGCCTCAGCGCGCTCTCCCGCTTCGGTTCTGGAGCTCGAGGAAGGCGAGAGCCGCGACGAAGCAGGCAAGCGCGATCGCCGACAGATACCGTGGGTAGTCGATGCGGGAAGCGCCGCCCGGAGGCGCATTGAGGAAGTGATATCCCCGGTAGAACGTTCGGTCGTCATCCTTCCCCCCGATCGTATACCACGGCGGAAAGAGAAGCATGATCGTGACGAACACGACCGCGGCGAGGAGAACGGCTCTCTGACGATTGTTCATTTCGCGCGACCTCCGCACGAGCCGCCGAGGAGGATCGCCGCATAGGCGACGAGAAGCACCTCGAAGACGGCGCGATCCGGATATTCCAATTTCGACAGGACAATGAGCAGGAGCATGTACAGGAGCGGCGGCAGAAAGACGCTCCGGTGCTCGCTTCTCCAGCAGCGCACGAGCCCGATGAGCCCGAGATAGAGAACCACGACGAAACCATACCCCGCGACGAACGTGCTCATCTCCGTCGAGAGATCGAGCTTCTCGTCGCGTTCGACGCCCCATTTCCTGGACAGAGCCACGGCGGCGTTGTCATAGACGTGGCCGATGGCGCGCCATGCGGACTTCCCGCGGAGCATCTCCTTTATCTCGACCTCATACAACGAAGGCGTATAGACGGGCTCGAGTTTCATGTGCCGCAGCACGTTGAACGCCGTGAACGGCAGGAGCGTCCCGATGAGGACGAGGAGAAACAGCCGCCACCGGCGCTGCACCACGAGCGCGCCGGGGACGATATAGGCGAAGGCGGGCGCCAGCATAATGCCGATACCTGCCAGCATGCCGGAGAGCGATGCCTTCGCGGAAGAAGAGTAGTGAGATGCCGCGACCGCCATGAGCGCCGCGGTGCAGAGGAGAATGAACGGAACCGGCGATATATTGACGTGCGCGAGAAGCATGTCCGGAAGGACGACGCCCAGGACGCCCGCGACGATCCCCGCCTTTCGACCCGCCACGGACGAGACCGCGGCGTAGAGCAGCATTATTGCCGCCGCGACGATCACCGCCTGTATAGCGAATACCGCCCGAAAATCGGCGGCTCCGAAGACGGCGAACGTGCCCCGCAGGAACAGCGGATACAGCGGAGCGACGTCGGGTCCGAGGTGTCCTCTCTTCACGAGCTTCTCCAGCGCTTCTGGCGCCCCCGCCGCGAAGGCGAAATAGAAGCGGAGCGCGAGCGAGACCAGGAGAAGCAGGCACACAATGTCCCAATCGCGTTTCGCCGCTTCCGGTATGAGCCGTTTCCACCGGGAGACGCCGGCGCCTTGCGGTCCGATCCCCCCCGGGGCGTCCCGCGGGTCATCCGGTTCGGGCGGCGCGGCGAGTCGCGCGAGCCGCGATAATCGGAGACGCGGCAAGGAAATCGACGTCGCGCGGGCGAGCGTGATGCCGGCGAATATGATCATCGCGGGCTCCGCGGGCAGGCGGTAGCGCACCTTGAATATCGAAATGAGTATCACGAAGAGGAGATAGCTCAGGGCGGGGAGCGCGACGCGTTTCGTATTCGGGTCGAGATAGCGCGCCATCCCGACGGCGCCGAGGATCGTCACGGGAAGATGCGCGTAGAAGAGCAGACTGATGGCGTTCGCGTTCCGGCCGGCGATCGGAGCGAGGACGTATTGATCGGTCTCGCGCGACAGCAGGATCGACGCCTTGTGGTAAACGATATCGACGACCCTGGTTTTATTGGCCTTCATGAAGGCGAGCGCCTTCTCGAAATAGGTCTCCGCGGGGAGATCGTTTCTGCCGAGCTCCGTCTTCTTCATGGAACCGTGCTTCTTGGTCGTCGTCGGATTGTACGTCAGATAGAAGCCGCGCGCGCCGCGCAGAGCGTTCTTGCCCGCGATCAGATCGTACGAAAGCACCGGCCCGAGAATCAGGGCGAGGGAAACGAGGAAGAGAATCCGCCGTTTCACGGAGAGAAACACTCCGGGCGTGCAGAGGAGCAGAACCGGCCTGAACAGGAATCCGACGGTGAGGACGACGACCGCGAGGATCGCCCGCGCGCGTTCGCTCGAGGGAATCGTGAGCGCGGCGAGGAGAAGCGCGACGATCAGAACCGAAACGGTCTCCGTCATCGTCGTCAGGTTGTACGCGATGAAGCTCGGGTAGATCGCGGCGATCCCGGCGGCAATCAGAGCGGCGCGCGTGTTCGACACCCTTTTCGTTATGAAATATATCAGGAGGATCGTGAGAGCGCTCAGCACCGACTGGACGACGAAGACCGCAGCATAGTTGCGCACGCCACAGATCGCATAGATGAGGCGGAGAAGCAGCGGATAGCCGGGAGGCGCTTCGGACGGCATTCCGCGCTGCGTCGCGAGCGCGTTGTATAACGCCATGTCGCTATAGGATGGTAGCGCCGTGCAGGCGAGGGCGTAATGCAGGCGGAGACCGAGGCCGAGCGCGAATACGGCCGAAAGGAGCGCGACGGCCGCGTATCGTCGGGGTGCAGAGGGCGCTCGCTCCCTCTTCGAAATACCGTGCGACATCTTACAATCATATCATACCCCCGAGCCTCTGTAAATCGTCCCGCGGATGGAACGCGGATAAAACGATTGAAACGCGGGCGGCGCGCCGCTACAATGAAGGGAAGCGGCAAGGCCCCCGAGGAGAAAGGTCCGGCGAGTGTACAGGGACAAGAAGGTATTCGTCATTATTCCCGCCTACAACGAAGCGGCGACGATCGGCGATACGATCAAGGCGATCCCTCCGTTCGTCGATACCGTGATCGTCGTCGATGACGGCTCCGTCGACGCATCCGCGACGATTGCCGCGGAGCACGGCGCTCTCGTACACCGCCACGCGCGCAACCGCGGGGTCGGGAGCGCCTTCAATACGGGGATCCGCGCGGCCCGCGAGCTCGATCCCGACATCATCGTAAACATGGACGCGGACGGGCAGTTCAATCCCGCGGACATCGCGACGCTCATCGATCCGATCATCGAGGGAACGGCCGAGTTCGTCACGGCGTCGAGATTCAAGGACGCGAGCCTGACGCCGAAGATGAGCGCGGTCAAGATCTGGGGCAACAAGATGATGTCGAGGCTCATCAGCAGCATGGCCGACCAGACGTTCTACGACGTATCCTGCGGGTTCCGCGCGTACTCCCGCGAGGCCATCAATCATCTCAACCTCTTCGGCGTGTTCACCTATACGCAGGAATCGTTTCTCAATTTCGCGTTCAAGGGCGTTTCCATTCTCGAGGTGCCGATCCCCGTGCGCGGGAAGCGCGCGCACGGAAAATCCCGCGTCGCGTCGAATCTGTTCAAATACGCGTACTATACGGCCAAGATCATCATACGAACGCTCCGCGACTACCGCCCGTTCCGATTCTTCGCCGGAGTCTCGCTCGCGCTCTTCGCCGGCGGGCTCGCCTTCGCCGTTTTTCTCGCCGTTTACCACGCCCATTCCGGCTCGTTCACGCCGCACAAATGGGCGGGATTCACCGCCGGTTTCCTCGTCCTTCTCTCGGCGCTGAGCCTCGTGCTCGGGTTCATCCTCGATATGTTCGCCCGCATGCGTATCAATCAGGAGCAGATACTCTATCAATTGAGAAAGCTCGGAAAATAGGCGTTCAGCCGCGTCTCGATCGCGCCGCGACAGCGGACGCGCCGCCGAGAATCAGCTCGGCTGCGAGCGTTACGAATCGGGCGGTGATGGCCGCGATGATTGAGGCTTCCTTGCCGACGAGCGCGGGGAGGATGAGAAAGAGAACGCCCTCGCGCACGCCGATGCCGCCCGGCGCGAACACGGCGACGACTCCGGCGAGATTGGCCGCGTAATACGCTCCCGTCAGGGCGAGATACTGCGATGCCGGGACGTCGACGAACGCGTTCAGGACGCAGAAGAGCCCGAATCCCTGGAGAAGCCCGGGCAGAACGTAGAGCCCGACGAGAACGAGAACCTCGCGGAAGCGGGGTATGCGATCGAACGGCACGGCGCCGGTGACCCTGGAGGTCGCGGCGGCGATCCGCCGGATGACGGGCGGGGACAGAATAGCGAGGAGCGGAACGATGCACGCGAGCGGCAGCCATCGGAGAACGCCGGTGAGATACGCCGTCGTCGACGAGAATCCGACGAAGGCGAGGATGAAGGCCGCGGAGACGGCGCAGATGAGCTCGACCGCGGTCGCGAGGAGCACAAGGCCGGCGGGATGATTCCCGTACGCCTCGATCCTCACGAGGGCGAGACCCAGCTTGCCGGGGACGTACCTTCCGAGATTCGAGAGGAAGTAGGCGCGCGCGGCGATCGCGACGGGCGCTTCGAGCGTCATTCCTTTGCTGAGACGCATCCACGCGGCGAAGCGCGCGATGAGTCCCGCCGATATCGACAGGAAGGCCGCGGCGAGGAAGCGCCAGTCGAACCGGAAATCGAAGCGCCTCATCTGTCCGATGTTCCTCGCAATGAACCAGGTGACGGCCGCGATCGTGGCGCAGAAGAGGAGCCATCGGTAGAGACGCCGCGCGCGGGAGACCGGCCCGCGCCCGGCGGCCTGTGTTTCGTTCGTGCGTTTCGATTCCATCCGCGTCGATTCCTTCGATCCCGGCGATTCTTCGAATCCGGCCCTCGCGCCCTCTCAGAAGTTCAGCAGCGCCTTTTGCGCGAGCATGTACGGGTAGACTACCTGCCACGGCAGCCTGAGCAGCAGCGGGCGCAGCGGCGACGCATAGGCCCGATACGCTCCAAGGATGAGAAACGCGGAAAGGTAGTCGTTCCAGCGGGGCGCGATCCCCGTGCGATCCGGGATCGATAGACCGAAGGCCCCTCCGATCCTGCTCCTCGCCGCGGCCCCGAACGTATGCCATACGACGGCCCGTTTCTGCGACTGAATGGCGATCTCGGGGGGGACCTCGGCGAGATATGCGGCGCCGCTCTCCGCGAGCGCCTGAAGCGCCGTCTCGCCGCGCTCCGTGAAGGCGATCGCGAGCGAATGTTTCACGGGAGCGCTCCGGAGCTCGCCGAGCCAAGCGTCTCCAAAGCTCACGTCCGCGCCCGCGGCAAAATGGTCGGGGCACGAGAAGCACCTCGCCTTGCAGTCGACGTAGAGGTTCTGGAGGAGACCGTAGCCGGTCGAGAAAGGAATCTCCCGCGTCTCGCCGCCGGCGAGCTCGACGACCGTTCTTCCGCGCCAGAGACCTTTCCGGTACCAGAGCCGCCGCGCATTCTCCATCCGTATCCCCTTCACGCGAAGGAAATCCTCGATGAGTCTGCGGTCGGTCGCGTGGCCGCACCAGAGCCCGATCTTCAATTTCACCGAGGCGCTCGCCGCCGGGTGCTTCTCGATGTAGCGATTGATCGCGCGCCACTGGCACGGGAGCGCCACGAGGGCGTACGTTCCCCCGCCGGTCTCGAGGAGCCGCAGCGCCTCTCTCGCGTGGTTGAAGTCGCTGTAGATGCTCGTGCCGCAGGCGGCGATCTCGTCGGGCGTCCGGCAGAGAACCGTCTTGAACGAGAGCCGTCCCGAATCGATCTCGGCGCGGCACGCGATCGCGCCGTCGATCCTCCTCCCGCGGAGCTCGCCCGCGAGCAGCGCGGAGACGAGGCCGCCGGACGCCGCGCGGTTGCGGGTCGCCGCGTCGGCGGCGTAGCCGATGCGCACCGCGCGGAAGGCGCCGCGATAGAACCCGGCATGGAGACGGGCCGCCGTCGAGCCGGTTCTCGGGATCCTCGTCAATCCGGAGATCATGCGCGCCACGTCGTCGATCTGGCTCAGCGCCGAGGATATGACGGCGCCGAGAGCCGTTTCGATGTCGCGCTTGATTCTCTCGCGCTCTTCGAGGATCCGCCGAATACCCGAGAGGATCGATTCCTCGCTGATGTCGTCCTGCTCGACGACGAGGCGCTCGAGGCCGAATTCGGACAGCACCTCGCGGTATTTATGGCTCCACGCGGGCACGAGCGGCGGCACGCCGACGCAGAGCGCCGAGATCATGCTGTGAAAGCGGGCCGCGACAAGGCATGAACAGCGCGCGATGACGGCTCGAAGTTGCGAGGGGGAGAGATCGTCGACGACGAGGAACGCATGAGCGCGGTGCGCCATCCGCTCATGGAGACGCACGCAGACGTGATAGTCGGTGTTGGGGGATCGCTTCCCCGGGCCGAGAAGGCTGTGCGCGATGAT
>JAPLKY010000429.1 GCA_026387805.1 Candidatus Krumholzibacteriia bacterium | reverse complement strand
GATAAGGTAATCCCAACTATAGTGCTGGATGTATCGACTGCGCCGATTATATGGGCTGAAGACAATGGGTCAATATCTATTATCTGCATTACATCACCATCGGCCACATAAGCAAATCCTTCCGAGACAGTCACGCCTATGGACTGGAATGGAGTGTCGACCGATTTTGCAATATATGCTGATTCGGGTGATTCGATCCCGATTATTTGAAGGACCACCTCTTCCACCCGTTCTACAGCACGAAGAGAAAAGGGCTCGGCGTCGGGCTCGTCATGTGCAAGTATCTCATCGAAGCGCACGGCGGGAAAATCTCGATCGCGAGCGCGCGAGGCCAGGGGGCGGCGGTGAGCATCACGCTCCCCGCGGAGCCTCCGGCGAGGAGTGGATGACGCGTGCCGGCAGGAACGTTGCTCATCGTCGACGACGAGGAATCGATCCTCAAGCAGCTTCAGTGGGCGTTCAAGGCGGATTTCACGGTCCTCACCGCGCAAACCGCCGGGGAGGCGATCGCCGCCGTCAAGGCGAAGAAGCCCGGCCTCATGCTTCTGGACCTTTCGCTCACCGGGGAGCCGAGGAACATCGACGGTCTCGCGATTCTCGAGGACGCGATTCTCATCGCTCCTCACCTCAAGATCGTCGTCCTCACGGGGCACGACGAGAGGGAAAATGCGCTCAAGGCGATCGAACGGGGCGCCTACGACTTCTGCTCAAAGACGATCCCGATCGAGGAGCTGCGCACGATTCTGAAGCGCGCCGCGCACCTCCTCTCGCTCGAAACGGAGCTCCTCGCCCTCAAGCGGAAGGAAGGGGCCCGGCACGAGTTCGAGGGCATCGTCGCGATATCGAAATCGATGCTCGACGTTTTCGAAACGGTGAAACGAGTCGCCGCGACGGACGTCTCGATCCTCATCACGGGGGAGAGCGGAACGGGAAAGGAGCTCATCGCGCGCGCGATCCACAGCCGGAGCCCCCGGCGCGACAATCCGTTCGTGCCGATCAACTGCGGGGCCATACCCGAGAATCTTCTCGAGAGCGAGCTCTTCGGTCACGAGCGGGGAAGCTTCACCGGCGCCTTCGAGACGCGCCAGGGGAAATTCGAAACCGCCGACAGCGGAACGACATTCCTCGACGAGATCGGAGAGCTCAGTCCACCGCTCCAGGTGAAGATCCTCAGATTTCTTCAGGAACATATCATCGAACGCGTGGGCGCCCGCGAGCCGATCAAGGTCGACGTCCGCATCATCGCGGCGACGAACCGGAATCTCGACGCAATGCTCGCCGGCCAGACGTTCCGCGAAGATCTTTTCTACCGGATCAATACGGTGAGCATCGACCTCCCGCCGCTCCGCGACCGAAGGGACGATATTCTCCTTCTCGCGATGCGGTTTCTCCACCGGTACAACGGGGAGTTCTCGCGCAACGTCCGCGGTTTCGGAGAATACGCGCAGAGAACGCTCGGCCTCTACGCATGGCCAGGCAACGTCCGCGAGCTCGAGAACCGGGTGAAGCGCGGGGTCATCATGGCGACCGGAAAGCTCATCCAGCCCGAGGATCTCGACCTTCCCTATCCCGAAGATCTTCGGAAGAACGTCCCCGGAGCGGAGCCGTCGGGCGCCGCCCGCGGCGAGGCCCCGTTCGAGCCGATGCCGCTCAAGGAAGCACGCGAGGAGCTGGAGCACCGCTTTATCGTCGGCGCTCTCGTCAGGGCCCGCGGCAACGTTTCGGCGGCGGCTGAGAGCCTCGAGGTAAGCCGCCCGACGCTCCACGATCTCATGAAGAAGCACGGCGTCGATCCGGAGACGTATCGCCTGCCGAAAGGGAAATGACGGCATGCGCGGGATTCTTCTCGTCTCCGCGGTATCGCTCTGTCTCGCGGCTCTCGCCGGATGCGGCGGCGACGAGACCGCGCCGACGTCGGGCTCCGATACGATACGCGCGGCTTTCCAGGACGGCGTGGCGCCCTCGGCTTCGTACAACGGCACGAAGGACGCCGTCCTCAAGGACGATCCCGACGCCGCGGTCGCAAACATGAACTTCGGGGCGGCTCCTTCCGACACGCTCGGCTCCGTGCCGCTCTCGACCGCGTTCTACGAGCGGCGCCTCATCATACGAATGGACATTTCCTCGATCACGGATTGCTCCGCGGTGGTCTCGGCGCGTCTCTCGATCCGCGTCACGCCCCCGACGCCCGACTCGATAACGCTCGAGGCTCGCCTTATCAACATGCCCACCTGGAAGCAATGGACCGAGGGATTCGGAGGACCTGCAAACGGCGTATCGTGGAGCACGATCGACGGAACGGCCCCGTGGACGCTCGCGGGAGGAGATTTCTTCAGCTCCGTTCTCGACGAGCAAACGGTCTCGAGCGACAGCGTTGCGACCTTCTCCCTCTCCCCCGCGATCGTGATGGAATGGATCCGGCACCCGTCGACGAACCACGGGATCATCATCAGGACCACAGACGTCTCTCGCGCGCGTTTCGCTCTCGTTTTCCAGCGCGAATATGGCGGCGCCGCCCGGCGGCCGCGCCTCGAGATCGCCTACCTGCCGGGCGGTTGAGGAGGATAATCTCTCTTCCGGCGGCGCCGGAAGTCGACTTTCGCGCGAAAGCGCCTCTCCATGTCCAGCGCATTCAGGCACCCCCGCGTTCCGGTATGGTACGGATTTTGCGATACTGCATCCTCCGGAGTCGCGCGGTCGCCGATTCCTGGATGAATTCCAAACAGGGCAGGTGCGAAAGTGGCTTCGAGAAAAGCAAATCGCGGAGCGGGCGTCGGTCTCGCGGAAGCGAGGACCGCAGGTAAAAATGCACGACTCACGATCACAAACAGCTGTTTCGCGGGGCTCGAGATAGTCCTCAAGAAAAGAAAAATCACCCTGGGCAGAAAGCTCGATTGCGATATTTGTCTCGACGATTCTCTCGTCGCGGACGAGCACGCCGTCATCATGAAGACGGACGGCGGATTCTTCATCGAGGATCTGAACAGCAGAAACGGACTTGCGCTCAACGGCAAGGAAGTGCACCAGAGAAAGCTGCGCAACGGAGACATGATCGATATCGGGGGCTTCAAGCTGAAGTTCTCGTGCTAGTCATAGATACCGCGCACGACGAAGAAGCGGGGGAGAATCCTTCGACGCCGGCCAAGGCGCTCGAAGCGCATTCTCCCCCACTTTATCTTCCCCGACCAGAATAAGCTGGCAACCCTCGCTCCTCTTTTGTTACCCTGATTCGAGCCGAGAAAGGAAGTGGCCGCCGTGATGGAGGAAAAACTCACGAGTGACGGAATGGGGTCGTTTCCCCGCACCTTCTGGGTCGCCAACGTCATGGAGCTCTTCGAGCGGGGCGCCTACTACGGCATGATGTCGGTTCTCGCCGTCTATCTCAGGATGAAGACGAGCGAAGGCGGACTCGGATTCAGCGAGACCTCGGTTGGTTTTCTCCAATCGATCATGCTCACGCTGACGTACGTCATGCCCATCATCGGGGGCGCGCTCGCCGAGCGGTACGGGTACAAGCGGTTCCTCACCCTCGCGTTCGCCATCCTCATGGTAGGTTACTTCGCCTCGAGCCGCGCGACGGGCTACGGCGTCGTTTTTCTCACGCTCCTCCTCATCGCCGTCGGCAGCGGCATCTTCAAGTCGATCCTCTCGGGCACGATCACCCGCACGACGACCGATCGGAACCGCTCGCTCGGATTCGGCATCTACTACTGGATGATCAACCTCGGGGCCTTCCTCTCCCCTATTCTCGTGAGCTATCTCAAGGGCTTCAGCTGGTCGTACGTGTTCCTCGCCTCGGCGGGGTGGTGCGCGGCGATGCTCGTCCTCAACATTGTCGACTACCGCGAGCCCGAGCGCCCCGCGAGCACGAAGGGATTGGGGCAGATCCTCTCGGACGCGGCCATGGTGCTGGCCAACTGGAAGTTCGTCCTCATGATCGTGATCTACTCGGGATTCTGGCTGCTCTATTTCCAGATGTTCAACACGGTCCTCTGGTACATGGTCGATCACGTCGACATGACTCCCGCCGACAGGCTGCTCACTTCGATCGCCCGCTTCTTTGGAAGCTCCAAGGAGCTCAAATTCGACGTCGCATACGTGACGAGCGTCAACGCGGGAACGATCATCCTGCTCCAGGTGTTCGTGAGCAGAATCGTCAAGAACCTGCGGGCGATGCCGACGATGATCGGCGGCATCGTCATCGGCACGGCGGGATTCATTCTCCTCTCGATCTCGGGAAACGCCTGGGTGTTCCTTCTCGCGATGGTCGTTTTCTCGATCGGAGAAATGACGTGCCACCCGAAATACTTCAGCTACGTCGGGCAGATCGCGCCGAAGGACAAGGTCGCCGTGTACATGGGATACTCGTTTCTCTACGGCATCATCGGGAGCCTCGTCGGAAGCAACCTCGGCGCCGTCCTCTACAAACGGATCGCGACGGGCATGAACCGGCCGAGACTCCTCTGGTGGATCTTCTCGGCCATCGGGGTCCTGACCGTCATCGGACTCTTGATCTACGATCGGTATCTCTCGCCCGAAAGGAGTGAAACGGAACATGCCGGCACATAATCGAGCGTTCCGCATGGGCATCGCCTGGATCATCGCGGGCGCGATATTTCTTTCGCTTTTGTGCGTATGCTCCTGCTCGAAGAAGCAGAAGGATGACGGCCTCGTGCTGAGAGAGGACATCTACGGCTTTTTCCTCGGACAGACGAAGGATGCCGTATTCAGGAGGGCGGAGAATATCGCGAGGATCACCAAGGCGCCCGAGCCGCCTCTCGGCTACCGGGGCGACCTCTACGATTTCTCGGCCCCGCTCGATCCGAATCCCGCGGTCCAGCGGGTGCGCTGCGCGTTCTTCGACGGCCGGCTCATGGAAGTGATCGTTTACTTCCGCAACACGGGCCTCATGAATCTCAACTGGCTCCGGATGCAGCTCGAGGGACGGTATCAGACGAACGCGGTCGCCGAGGATGGGAAGCTCGAGATGGCGCAGAAGACGTACCGGCTCGCCGGACCCGGTATGTCGATCACGATTCGCCGCATCACCAAAAAGGATACGACCGAGCTCTACGTTCAGTATCTCCACGATGAGCTGCACAAACGGCTCATCGAGAAGAACAGGACGGTCGAGAGAAAATAGCTACCGCACGAGCACGATCTTCCTGGTCTCGGCCGCATCTCCCGCCCTGAGCGTGCAGAAGTAGATGCCCGAAGCCGCGGTGCCGCCCGAGACGGTCCGGCCGTGCCAGGCCACCTCGTAGCGGCCGGCTCCCATTTCCCCATCCAGGACCACGGCGACCCTACGACCCGATACGTCGTATATCGCGAGCTCCACCCGGGCTCGCGCGCTCAGTTCAAAGGCGATCCGCGTCGACGGATTGAACGGGTTCGGATAGATCGAGGTAATGCGCGTCGCGGACGGCGTCGCGTTCGCGACGTCGTCGACACCCGTCGGCACGACGGCGCCGTAGCAGCCGGTCCTCGCCCGATCGTGTCTGAACATCGGCCACCAGAGCTGGCTCGTCTGGTAATCTCCGATGAGCTCATAGCACCGGATCGAGCCCCCCGACGCTCCCGCAATCGTGACGAGCTCGATCGTGCCGTCGCGGTCGATATCGTCGGCGGCCGCCGATACGCCGGCGCCCCCTCCGAGACCGATCGGGAAACCGTAGACCGGCTCGCCGAGAGGATTCCACGAATAGAAGTCGCCGGCCGGGCCTCCGGACATGATCTCGACGGCGCCGCCGATCGAGATTGCGGAGGGCATCTGGCCCGCCGCCGTCCACGTGCCGGCACCCTTCGGCCATCCGCCGACTATCGAGCCGTTGTCATCGACGGCCGTCACGAAACCTTCCCAGTGCTCCGGAGGAGGCGACGCGGCGTACCGCCTCGACGAAACGACGATTTCCATTTGCGCGTCGAGATCGATTTGCGCGAGCGCGGGGGACGTCTCGATCGCCCCGCTCACGCGCGGTACCGCCGGCCAGACCGAGCCGTCCGATTTCCACACGTATACGGCTCCGTTGATCGCTCCCGCGACGATCTCGAGATCGCCGTCCGGCGCGAGAACGTTTCCGATGACGGGATCGGCGACGATGACCGTATCGACGACGACCGGCCAGGAACCGCCGTATGACGTCCCGTCCGGTTTGATGAGGTGAACGCGCGATTCCACGGGCGCCGTATACCCGTAGGCTATCGCCGCGATCTCGAGCGTTCCATCGCCGTCGACGTCACCGACTGCGGGAGAGGTCAGCGTGCCCGCCCCGACCGGATACGGCCATGAGCCCGCGAGGGGGCTCCCGCTCCCGTCGAGGGCGTAGAGCGCTCCGCCCGCGCTGCACAGCACCTCGCATTTGCCGTCCCGGTCGAGATCGATCAGCACCGGGGTCCGGTACACCGCGCTCCCGGTCGGATATTCCCAGAGCTTCGCGCCCAGGTAATCATAGGCGTAGATCTTTCCGTCTCTCCCGCCGATCACGACTTCCTTGCGATAATCGCCGGCGATATCGGCGACGGCCGGCGAAGAGAAGAGCGTGTCGCCGATCGTGACGGGCCACCCGGATGCGCCGCTGCCGTCGCTCTTCAGGGCATAGAGCTTCCCGTCGTCGCATCCGATGATCGTTTCGAGATCCGTTTCATCGGCGTCGAGGCTCGCGATCGCGGGCGAGCTGTGGAATCCCGAGCCGATCGCAACGGGCCAGCCCGGCTGCGTGGGGAACGCCCACAGGATCTCGTGCGGGCCGCT
>JAPLKY010000216.1 GCA_026387805.1 Candidatus Krumholzibacteriia bacterium | reverse complement strand
GTCATGGGAAGGGCGGTCGCCTGGCTCGGGTGGGGGCATATCAAGGGTTCGTCTTCGCGGCGCGGCGCGGCGGGATTCAGGGAGCTCGCGGCGGTCCTGCGGAGCGGCCGCGATGCCGGGCTCACGATCGACGGTCCCCGGGGGCCGCGCGGGTGCGTTCAGCAGGGAGCGACGGAGCTCAGCAGGATGACCGGCGCCGTGGTCATACCCGTCTCGAATTCGGCCCGGCCACGCCGCCTTCTTTCCACATGGGACCGTTTCCAGATTCCCGGCCCGTTTGCGAGGGTCGTCATCGCGTACGGAGAGCCCTTCATCGTGCCTTCCGACTCGAATCGCGAGCTGCGCGAAAAGGCCCGGCTCCGTCTGGAACGGGAGCTCGGCGAGCTCACGACGGAGCTGGACAGGAATCTCGGCTACGGCGGAACGGACGTGTGGCCGCATGAAGATCATTGAGCGATACGGCGCGGGGTACCGGATGCTCGCCGGGCGGGGGATCTGGGCCGCCCTGTACCCGACGCGGATTCTGCTTGCGGGGATATACGGACTCTTCGTCGCGGTGCGCACGGGCCGCGCGTCCTCGCGTCGGCGCGGATCGGTCCGCGACTCCGACCCGAGGCGCCCGGTGATCGTATCCATAGGAAATATCGAAGCAGGTGGGGGGGGAAAGACGCCCTGCGCGATCGCCGTTGCGCGGGGAATCGCCGAGAGGGGCGGGCTTCCCGTCGTGGTCACGCGAGGGTACCGGGGAATAGCGCAGCGGCATGCGCCGTGCGTCGTTCCCGCCGGACGCGCGATGCTCCCCGCGCCGGGCGCCGGATTCGTGATCGGCGAGGATCTGATCGGCTCGTCCGGAGCGGAACGAGGGGCTCTCGCGCGCGAGGCGGAAGCGCTCGGCGACGAAGTTCTCATCTACCGGGACCGCGGGATCTCCGTGATCATCGACCCGCGGCGGGGAAGAGGGATCGAGCTCGCGCGGCGGCTCTTCTCGCCCAGCCACATCATCCTCGATGACGCGTTTCAGAATCTTTCGGTGGCGAAGGACCTGGATATCCTCCTCCTCGACGCCGAAAAGCCTTTCGACGGCGGGAGGGTGCTGCCCCTCGGTACGCTGCGGGAGCATCCCCGGGGGGCGCGGCGAGCCGACGTCGTCATCTTCACGCGGGCCCGCGAAAAGCGGATTCCGGAGTCGGCGCTGAAGTACGTCGAAGGGAAAGAGGTGTACTTCGCGGATCACGAACCGTCCGGACTCATCGACCGGAGCGGAGAATCGATTCCGCTCGAGTCTCTCGCCGGAAGAGAGTGCGTTCTCTTCTCGGGTATTGCGCGCCCCGGATCATTCGAACGAACGATTCTCTCGCTCGGCGCGAAGCCGCGGGCCGCTTTCCGGTTCGTCGATCATCATCGGTACGTTCGCGAAGACATTCGACCGATGCTGGAGGAGGGAGGCTCCGACGCGCTTTTCGTCACGACGGAAAAGGACCGGGCGAAGGCGATCGATCTTTTCCCGGGCGGGACGGCAGTCCTCGCACTGCGGGTCGAAATGAGGATCGACCGGATGAACGATCTGCTCGATCTCCTCTCTACTTCATCTTCCTGATACGGACCTCGACGTCGGGATTCCCCTTGAGGAGCTCCACGAGCCGCGAAGCGTCGGTCTCCCCGAGATGGTACGGATAGAGGATCTTCGGCTTGAAGGCCCGGGCCGCGTCCGCGACCATTTCGGGGGTCATCGTATAGGGGAGGTTCATCGGAAGAAACGCGATGTCGATCCTCCGGAGTCGTTTCATCTCGGGTGTGTTTTCGGTGTCCCCCGCCACGTAGACGCGGGTGCCGCCGAACGTCATGACGTAGCCGTTTCCCGATCCCCGGGGATGATACGGCCGTCCGTCGGGACGTTTGCCGGCGATGTTGTAGGCAGGGACGGCCTCGATTCCGATCCCCGAAACCGTCGTCGTATCGCCGTTCTTCATCACGGTTCCCTTGATTCCCCGCGCGCGGCATTCCTCCGTGAGGATGACCGCGGTCTTCTCGCCGCAAACGAGCTTGAGCGCCGCCGGATCGAGGTGATCGGGGTGATCGTGCGTGAGAAGAACGAAGTCGGCTTTCGGGAGCTTCGCGTAATCGGCGAGCCGGCTCCAGGGATCGACATGAATCGTCGTTCCGCGGAACGAGAACATGAGCGTCCCGTGGCCGATG
This sequence comes from Candidatus Krumholzibacteriia bacterium, assembly GCA_026387805.1. Classification (GTDB taxonomy): domain Bacteria; phylum Krumholzibacteriota; class Krumholzibacteriia; order Krumholzibacteriales; family Krumholzibacteriaceae; genus SSS58A. The sequence continues at coordinate 1,297 of JAPLKY010000216.1, read as the reverse complement.
AAGGCGATCGTGAGATCCCCGCGGGCCGTCTTCACGACGTCCGTCTCGAACGCCGCCGGGGCGCTCGAGGAAACCGCGAGACACACTAGGATCGCGCATGCGCGGAGCGTCTTTTCGAGCATGGCTCATCTCCTCTACGGGCATCGAGAATCGATTCGCAAGCGGGATGATAGTCGACGCGGGGGATCCTGTCAATCGGGGGCGGGGGGAAAACGAAGAGGGGAACCTCTCGGTTGAGATCCCCCTCTTTCTATGCTGATATCGGCCGGTTACCCTTACGGATTCTGGTTCTGGTCCTTGGTCGTGAGGAGCGGATCGGCGAAGTTCACCGACAGATCCGCCGCGAACTCGACGAGCGTGTTCGTCTGAACGTAGTGTCCGTGGAACGTGAAGTGTGCGCGCGCCATGATCTCAAGGGGCGAGTATTTCATCGAATTGAGCGGATCGATGTTCTTCGCCGCGAACGGAACGAGAAGAATATTGCCCGCGACCGATTCGCCCCCGGGAACGAGAATGGCGGTACTCCCGCTGAACGCATGCACGGGGGTCACGGTTCCGGTGAGCGGAATGAACGAGACGTCATATCCCGTCACGAGAAAGTCCCCGAGCGATCCGGTGCCCGGTTCGATGACCGTGCTGTAAGGCTTGTTGTAGAATACGACCTCGACCCAGTCCTCGGTGATGAAGTCATCGCTCGTTTTGAACGTGGCGTTGTCTTCCTCGTACAGCGAATCCCCCTGGCTGAGCACGTCGCAGAGGAACGGCTTGTCCCCGTTGATACCGCCGACGTAGACGACGGTTCGCTGGTCGTAGTTGCTGTCTTCGGAGCAGCTCAGGATGACGGCCAGAAGCAGAAGCGCGGAAGCGAGCACGACGACCTTACTCTTGCCAAACATCGGGTAACCTCCTACGGAATGACCGGCGTAATGGATTGTCAAAGGGATCTCTTCGCAATGATTGTGCCAAGCCGGGCGAGACGGCAATTCGCATAACATATTGTGTTATCATATATTAACAAAGTTTGATTCTCCGTGAAATGCGGCGTTTCCCCTCTTCCTCGCATAATGCACTTCTTTCTGTTGCGACGGAATCCTCGGCTGCCTATGATTAACCATCCGCAGGGAGGTTCTCTTGGAGATTCTGAAAACCGATATTCTCGTGCTGGGGAGTGGGGCGGCAGGACTGTTCTTTGCCCTCAAGGCGTCGCGCTTCGCCGACGTGCTCATCGTGACGAAGAAGAAGATCGCCGAGAGCAACACGTACTACGCGCAGGGCGGGATCGCGTCCGTAACGCTCA